>NZ_LWFX01001117.1:0-4555 GCF_001635175.1 Alcanivorax sp. HI0083
CGCCGGAGGCACCGACCAGCGGGATACCACTGTGTGGGTCTTTGGCAATAAACAGCAAGGCGGCGCCAACGCCGCTGATCAAGTACGCGCCGATGAAGCGCAGGCTGCCCCAGTGGCGCTCCATGGCGATGCCGAAGACAATCAGAAACAGCATATTGCCGAGCAGATGAAACCAGCTGCCGTGCATGAACTGAGAGCTTAGCAGGGTGGTGAGGCTCATTTCATTGGGGATCAGCCCCCATCGCATGGTGGAGTCGTCAGCCAGCCAGCTATCCAGCTTCTGCCGCAGGTTCCGCCATTGAGTAGGGGGAGGCTGTTGTTGCCACTGCTGCTGCACATAGAGTGCGAATTCCCTGTCATACCAGCCGAATGACCACATTAGATCCGGGCCACGGCTATCCATGGCGATGGCATCGGCGTAGCGGTTGCTGTCCTTGTGCATCAACCATTGCAGCAGCAGGGAGGCCTCATGGTCTGCCAGCCGGCTTTCCTGTTCTGCTGTCAGTGGTTCGTCACGCTGGTAATCACGGTGGGTGGTCCAGGCGTAAATGAGGGTGTTGATCAGGATCAGCAGAATGCAGACCCACGGTGTGGTGCGGCGACTGTCCTTGTCACCAATTGGTACGATTAGCATTATTCTTGTCCCCTTCTATCCCGGCTCCAGTGTACCGCAACGGCAGGAAGGGTGAAGCCAGGTCGAGAGAAGCCGGGTTGTGACCGGGGACAGGAAGGGCGCTGGCCTTACTTCTGCGGCTTTTCGCTAATCCACAGGTTGATGGTGCCTTCGACCACCACGGTGCCGTCATCGCGCATGGCTTTTACCGTCACAGGCAGGTTACCGGGCTTCCAGTCTTCCGGGCTGGCTTCGGCGGTGGCGGTGATATCGGTAGTGGCCTTGGCGGTGTAGTTCACGTTCATACCTTTGGGGATCCAGCGCAGGTGCTTGGGCACGGAGGCTTCGGCCATGGCGCCCATGGCGCACTCCAGTGCGTTGCAGATGGCGATGACGTGGACGGTCTGGATGTGGTTTTCCACCCCTTTGCGTTTCTTAAACGTAACCTCACAGAAATTCGGACGCAATTCAGAGATAGTGGGCGTGATAGTCGCGAAGTACGGTGCTTTGCGGCTGAAGACCATGGAGAAAAGCTTGCGACCGGCGGGCAGCTTCAAGGCTTTTTCGTACATGTTCAGCAGGTAGTTATTACTCATGGGGCGGGCTCCTGAAATCAATGGCCACATTCTCCACAGCCGGGGGAGCGCTGCAATGGGTTTTGGGGCGCCACGGCCCGGCCCAACTGCTACCATGGCGTCAGGATTTCAACATCAGCGGCATCAGTGAGAGGGGACGGGCGTGAAAGTCACACAGGCATGGAAGCGCAGTAGCTGGAAGATCAAGACACTGTTCATTCTGGTCAGCCTCTATCTGTTATACGTACTGCTGGGCTTTTTTGTTGCTCCCGGTCTGGTGCGTGACAATGCCCGCGATGCGCTGGCCGAGTTGACCGGCCGTGAAGTGGTGATCAGCGAGGTGAAGATCAATCCACTGGCGTTGAGTGCCACGGTGAACGGGTTCACCATCAACGATGAACAAACTGATGTCCTGTTGGGGCTCAACCAGCTTTATGTGAATTTCGAAATGTCGTCGCTGTTTCGCTGGAGTTGGCACTTCAGGCAGGTGGATCTTGATGGTTTGACGGTGCGTGCCCAGCGCAATCCGGGTTCTGTTTTCAACTTTGACGATGTGATTGCGCATATAGAGGCGCAATTAGCGGACAGTGCCGATGACGTCGAGCCTGAGCCAGCTGCGGAGGACGATGGCGCATTGCCCAATATTTCTGTGGGTGCATTGGCCCTGACCAATGGTGATTTGCGCTACACCGAAGCGGCGGGCAAGGAACCTCATCAATTGGTGCTGCCGGTTGCTTTTACGGTGACCAATTTTTCCACTGTCGCGAAAGGGGAAAACCAGAACGGTTATGCCATTCGCTTGGAGGGGCCGGATGGCGGTGCATTCGATTGGGATGGGCGCTTTGAATTCTCGCCCTTTCTGGCCCAGGGCCGCTTGAGTATTGAGAAAGTGGACCTGGTGTCACTGGCAAAACTGGCCCGTGACGAGGTGCGTTTTACCGTGCCATCCGGTGAACTGGATCTGCAGACAGATTACCTGTTCACCACGGAGCCGGGCACCCGGGTGGTAGTGAGCAATGGTGAGCTGACCTTGCGTGCATTGCAGATTCAGAAACCCGGTGAAGAGGTGCCCAGTGTCAGCGTGCCAGCGTTGACCGTGACGGGAATTGCCGTGGACAGCGAGAAGCAGGAAATCACCTTGCCGGAGGTGAGCCTCAGCCAGCCTGAAGTGAATGCGGTCCTGGCTGCCGACGGGCTGGATCTCGCCACCTTGTTCCTGCCGGTGGACCCGGAAGAAGCGGAGCAGCGCAAACAGGAAGTGAAGGAAAAAGCGCAGGAAGCGGCCGATCGAATTAAAGAGGCCGAAACGGTTTGGGTGACGAATCTGGGAACGCTGAAAGTGGATGGCAATACGTTCCGCTTCACTGACCGTACCTTGAATCCGCCGCAAACGGTGAGCCTGACCGAGGGTGAATTCACGCTGAAGAATCTCATCCTGGGTGAAGAAGCCACCTTTACCTGGGAGGGCAAGGCCCAGATTCAGGAGCAAGGCGCGTTGACGCACTCCGGTGAGGGCCAGTTGGCGCCGTTGTCGGTGACCGCCAAGGCAGCGCTGGCCGGGCTGCCGTTGGCGCCGTTGTCGCCCTGGCTGGAGCGTGAAGCGCCGCTGAAAGTGGCTAGCGGTCAGCTGGATCTGGATTTGCAGTCTGCGGTGAAAGGCGATGGCCCGGATATTACCGTGAATGGCAGCGCCAGCATGGCCGGTTTCAATTTGCTGGAAGGCGGTCGACCTCTTATCAAGGTCAACAGGGTACAGGTGAGCAAGCTGTCGCTGGACACCGCCGCACAGCGGGTGCGCGTCGGCGAAATCGGGCTGACCGGCATGGACATGCTGCACCAGGTGGACGCCCAGGGGCGGGATGCGTCTACCCGTATTGAGGCCGCGATGCCGTCGGGGAGCGGCTCGTCGAGCGCTTCATCTTCGTCTTCGTCCCAACCCTGGCAAGTGACGGTGGACCGCGTGCGTCTGATCGGCAGCCAGGTACGCCATGAAGACCTGTCCCTGAGCCCCAATTTCCGTATCGGCTTGTATCAGCTGGCTGGCACGGTGAGCAATCTGGATACCCGTCCGGGAAGCACCGCCAGGCTGGATCTGAGTGCGCAAGTGGACCGCTATGCACCGTTTTCCATCAAGGGGCGTTTGTCCCCGGAGCCATTGTCTACGGACATGGTGGTGTCGCTGAACAATTATGAAATGACCAGCCTGACGCCTTATACCGGCCTGTACCTGGGGTACAAGGTGGAGAAGGGGCAGCTGGGGGTGGATACCGAAGTCACCGTTGAGAAGAACCATCTGAACAGTGTCTCCGACATTCTTGCGGACCAGTTCTATCTGGGCGAAAAAGTGCCCAGTGATGAAGCGGTGAGGGCGCCGGTAAAACTGGGCCTGTCGGTGCTGCGTAGTCGTTCCGGTGAAATTACCTTGCCGGTGAAAATGTCCGGTGACCTGGATGATCCCAGCTTCAGTGTCAGCGGCATGATTCTGAAAGTGCTGACCAACATTGTGGTCAAGGCGGCCACGGCGCCGTTCTCCGTGCTGGCCGGGCTGGCCGGTGGCGAGAACCTGGAGACTATTGTGTTCGACCCCGGCACCGCCGAGGTGGGGCCGCAAACCTCCAGTTCCTTGCAGGCCCTGGCCAAGGTGCTCACTGAAAAGCCGCACCTGCACATCGGGCTGGTGGGTACCGTCAGTGCAGAAGATCGCACCGCGCTTGCCGATCAGGCGATTGGGGACGATGTGGCCGGTGATGACTGGCCGGGTATTGATGCGGCCGTGTTGGAAAAGAAATGGCGCCGCAAGCTGATCCGCCGTTACGAATCTGACTATGACCGCGATGTGGAAACACTGGTCAGCGCGCCGCTGCCCGAGGATGACGATGAGCGTGACAGTGTACTGGCGCGCAGTGCCTGGGATGCCATGGTCACCGCAGAGGCGCCCTCAGTGGATAAGGCACAGCTGGTGGAGCTGGCGCGTTTGCGTTCGGAAAATGCCAAAGCCACGCTGGTGCAGCAGTTCCAGATTGAGCAGTCCCGGGTGTACCTGAAAGAATCCAAAGTGGACGGCGCCGTGACCGGGCTGACCCTGACGCTGGAAAAATAATCGGTGGCATTGATCTGGGAAACGCAACAGGACGGCGTGCGCTACGAGGTGAGGCGCGCGGGGCAGACTTTGCGGCTGTATGCCAACGGCGTTCAGCATTCAGAGTTTCACCCCAAACGTTTGCTCACTGGCAGCGTGTGGGATTTGCTGTGGTTGCCGGCTTTGCTGCACGAACCGGCCCGGTTCCGCCGGGTGTTGGTGTTGGGGCTGGGGGGCGGTTCGCTGATTCCCCCTATCCGCAAACTGCTGGATCCGGATGTATTGATG
>NZ_LWFX01001118.1:0-2356 GCF_001635175.1 Alcanivorax sp. HI0083
ACTCACCCCCAGGCAGCCCGGCACTCCAAGACTTTCTGGCGCAAGCGGGCATCGCGGCAATGGCTTTCCACAAAACGCAGGTACTGCTCGGCCTTGCCCGCCAGCCCGAACTGCTCGGCCAGCACTTTCGCCAACAACAGGTAGGCTTCCCCAAGATCGGTAAAATCCGGGTGTTTCTGGTGGAGGTCCTTGAGCAAGGCAACCGCCAGTTTGGGATCACGGCTATAAACACCTTCAGCCAATGCCAACCGTAATGCTGGCGCCGCCGGCAACCACTGCCGGTCGCGCAGGCGCTGGCGAGTAACCAGTGCCATGGCATCACCCCAGGCCTGCGCACCAATCAGCCAATCCAGGTAAGGCTCCGCCAGAGCAATCCGTTCTTGCTCTTTACCCAGCACCGCCAGCAACTGGTCGTGATGATGCCAGTCCCCCACTGTGGCTTTCTTCGACTTGATGACTTTCGTGGTTGTCAGCAGCACCTTGTCGAACCGCCCGGCGCACAGCTGGGTGCGTTGCCGACGCTCGGCCAACGGCTGGGTGACACGCCGCCCCCCCTGATTCAGCCCCCACTGTCGGCCATGACGGACGGCAATATCACCACACAGCCCCGCCAGCACCAGCCACCACCAGGCAGCCAACAACCCGGCCACCGCGTGCACCAGCGGCACGGGCAAGACGTCCATGGCCACCATTACCAGCGCCACCACCAGTACACTCCCCAACGACGCAAACCCGGCCGCCACGCCATAATCACGGGGGGCCGAGGCGATATAGGTGGCCGCCGCCGCATAAGCGCCAGGGGCTGCGCCCTGCACCAGCACTGCAAGCCACAGCGCCGGCACCAGCAGCATCCCGATCATCGCCACCAGCAGGCCACCCGGCACCGATACTGTCACCATCAGGCCACCCGCCAGGGCAATGACCACTACCGCCGGCAAGGCTTGCCACAGTGCACTTTTCCAGACACCGCTTTCTCCCAGGCAGTCCCAGCCAGGAAACGCCGCCTTGCGGGTTTTGCGGGGGCCGGCCCGCAACGTCATCAATGCCGCCGCAAAGGCGAAGGTGGGAAATCCCGCCAACAATGCCACCGGCACCATCGTCCATAGCGGCGGCAATAGCGCCGCCAACACCGCCCAGATCGCCATCAGGGGCAACAACGGTAACGCGAAGGGCAGCCGCAGATAGCTGTCCAGGCGCTGCCACAGCGGCCCTACCTGACTCTGCCCCGCCGGCGCCAGTTCGTGATTGCACAGCAAGCAACGGGCCTCCATAAGCTGGTCCTCGTCACCCTCCACACATTGCTGACACAGATGCAGTCCATCATGGGCGCAATACCACAGCGCCTGGGTTCCCGGATGGTACTTGCATGGGTGTTTCACTATGATGCCCCCAGACTTGTCATTCCGGTTTAACCGGTTATTTTGCCTGCTACTTTATTCGTATTGTTGCATCGACTCTAGTCCAAACCGCCAGGCGGCCTGCTCGCCAGCATGAAACGAGGAACCCCATGCGAGATCGTCTGCTGGCCCTGATTGCCGGCCTGCTTTTTCCCCTTGCCTTCGCTCCCTATGATCTCTGGCCCCTGCTGTTTGTCAGCATCGGTGCCGGTTACTGGTGCCAGCAGCGGGCCGCTTCTGCCCGCGAAGCGCTGTTGCGAGGCTGGCTGTACGGGCTCGGCATGTTCGCTTTCGGTATTTCCTGGGTGCATGTGTCCATGCACGACTACGGCTTCATGCCGCTATGGATGGCCATCCCGTTCACCGGCATCTTTGCCGCCTTTCTGGCCCTGTTTTACGGGCTCACCTTTTATGCCAGCTGGCGACTGGGGCGTTCAGCGCTGGTGTTTGCCGGTAGCTGGCTGTTGCTGGACTGGGTACGCGGCGTCTTCCTCACCGGTTTCCCCTGGCTGTATGCAGGTTATGCCCTGATCGACACGCCATTTGCCACCCTCGCCCCCATTGGCGGCGTGTGGCTGCTGACGCTCACCGCCGTGCTGATCAGCGCCTGTCTCATTCGCCCGGCAACCCACCGGAGGAACTGGTACACCGGCCTGGCCGCAGCCTGTGCCCTGCTGGTACTCACCGCTGTGTCCCACACCTTGTCGTTCACAGCGCCCGACGCCCCCCCCCAGAAAGTCGCGCTGGTGCAGGGCAACATCCCGCAGGACATCAAATGGCAGCTGTCCATGCGTGAGCGGACCCAGCAAATCTATCAGGAGCTGACCCAGGCTATTCCCGCCGACACCCTGGTAATCTGGCCGGAATCCGCGCTCACCAATTTCTACCAGAACGTATCCGGATTCCTGGAGCAGGAAGGTCAACAGATTGCCGAACGCCACGGCGGCTTCATCACCGGC
>NZ_LWFX01001119.1:0-5831 GCF_001635175.1 Alcanivorax sp. HI0083
ACGCGATTACCCGATTATCAACAGCCATGGCAACTGGACCGGCACCGAAGCCCTGCGCGACCAGATCGCCAGCCAGGGGGGCGTGACGGCGTCCTTCGGTAGCGTGCGCGGCAACTGGGTAGACCAGCTGACCCGCGACGGCAACCGCCCCCGCGACCCGGCCTTCAAGGTTGGCCCCTTCGGTGGCGCCCCGTTTGCGTCTGACGTCAACGGCATTGCCAATCTGGCCGGCAACCCCGGCACACCCGATCAGGAAGCCGAGCTTTATCCCTTCACCTCGGTGGATGGCCGCGTGCAATTCGACAAACAAACCACCGGTGACCACGCCTTCAGCCTTTACGAAGGCCGGGGCGTGGCGCACTACGGACTCTATGCGGACCAGATAGCCGACATGATGCTCAACAGCGATCGCCCGCAAGAAGAAATCGACGACGCGGTGAACCAGCTGTTCACCTCGGCAGAAGCCTACATACGCATGTGGGAACGACTGGAGCAGGCCGCTCAATAGCGGCCATCAATCCGGCACATGAAACAGCGCGCTTTTCGGGAAGCAGAAACAAAAAATGACAACGGGGAACTGACCATGAACATCAACCGATTCTGGCCTGCCATCGCACTGGCAGCCACTCTGGTACTCACCGCGTGCGGAGGCGACGGCAGCAATACACCGGCAGCCAACAACCCCGCCACACCCAACAATCCTGACAACGGCGGCGATGATGGCGGGGGGGATGATGACGGCGGCGACGATGGTGGCACAGGCACCGATCCGGATGATGGCGGAGAAACGCCCCCCGATACCGTTGGCCGAACGTTCCTCATCAGCCCCGGTGAAGACGCCACCGAAGACATGGTCAATGCCATGGTCCAGCTACGTCCAAAAGACACCCTGCAATTCGAGTGCGGCTACTTCGAACTGGACCAGGGTATCTTGATCCAGGCCACCGAAGATGTGTTGATCAAAGGTTGCGGCAAAGACGAAACCATTCTGTCGTTCAAGGACAGTGTCAACGTGACCGGCCTGGAAGCCCTGAACATTCGCGGCATTACCGTGGAAGACCTGACCATCCTGGATTCCCCGGGGGATGCCTTCAAACTCAAAAGTGTCAAATGGGGCACACTGCGCAACGTGCGGGCCATCTGGTCCGGCGGTGGCGAACCGATCACCGCAGATAACTACGCGGAACGCGTGCACGTTTCCTGTACCAACCCGCCGTTCAATGAAGGCGATCCCACCCCGGATTATGTGCCTAGCTCCGCCAGCGGCCGCTACGGGATCTACCCGGTAGAATCAGAAAACATTCTGGTGGAAGGCAGTGAATCCATTGGCGCCAGCGATGCCGGCATTTATGTGGGCCAGACCAACACCGCCATCATCCGCGACAGCCGTGCGGCCTATAACGTGATGGGTTTTGAAATCGAAAACGTTCAGGGCGGCGAGTACGACAACAACATCGCCGAATGTAATACCGGCGCCTTCCTGATCTACGACCTGGAAAACATCACCCGCTACGGTGATACCTCGGTAATGATCAACAACGTGGCTCGCAACAACAACACCTACAACTTTGCCCACAGCGGCCTGGTATCGGTAGTACCCCGCGGCACCGGTTTTATTACCCTCGGCTACGACAACATCGAAGTGCTCAACAACACCTTTGAAGATCACAGCACCGCGGCCGTTATCTACGCCAGCTATGAACTGATTGATGGCAAAAACAATACCGCCGATAAAAAACTCGACCCTTATACCGAAGGGCTGCACATCCACAATAACGTCATGAAAAATTCCGGTTATGACCTGCCACCACCGGACCTGGAAAAACTGGCANACGGCGAAGTAGAAAGCGTGCTACCCACCCTGATCGGGCTGAAAAACCTGCCCACCCTCAACGACCCGACTCAACTGCTGGGCAGCCTGACAAACATACTCAATCTGGGCAAAGGGGCACACATTGTCTGGGACGGCCTGCGCGATGATCTGGACGAAGACTGCCCCTACCCGGTGGACAGCAACGGCGATCCGGTTCCCATGTGGGACAGCGGCAAGCCTATCCATACCAACGAGCACCCCAACCCCAGCTGCCACTACAACGCCTACAAATTTGACGAGAACAAAGCGCGGATTCAGCCGGAGTGGGGTTCCTGTATCCACGATAACGATCTGGACAGCGACAGCGCACCCTATCTGAACTTCCATGGTACCGATGGCCTGGAACTGGTACTGGCCATTGCGGAACAGGATTTTTCCATTCTGTCTCCCACAGGCCTGCTAGATGTGCTGGAAGGGCTGCTCAACCTGCCTTCGGACACCAATCTGTCTGATCATGATTGCCAGGCCCGTTTTGGCAAAACGTTGCCATCATTGCCGCGGGTAGAAATTCCGCCCTTCGAGCCCAGCGGTGAATTTGACCCTGCACCGTCGGATGAAGTTGTAGAGTTCTACTGTAGCGCTGAAGTTGCCGACGGCGAGATCAACCGCGAAGCACTGAACTACAACTGCCCGACGCTGGATCAGTACAACCTGTTTGCCGATGCGCAAGATCCACGCAGCATGCCCAATGAAAGTGGCCAGCCCTTTGTGCTGAACACCAAGCTGTTCTCTGACTACTCAACCAAGTACCGGGTCGTGTTTGTCCCCCCCGGCGAGCAGGCGGTGTACAGCGATGGCCAGGACGGCAACAACGTTAACGGCAGCATCGTGTTCCCGGAAGGCACCGTGATTGCCAAAACCTTTGCTTTCACCGATGAAAGCCAGGGCACCGAAGTCCCGGTAGAAACCCGCTTGCTGATCAAACGCAGAAACAGCCAGGACAGCGCCGTCTGGGTAGGCCTGCCCTACATCTGGGAAGAAGAAGACGGCAAGAGGGTTGCGCGTCTGGCCATGAACGGGGGCACCGCGTCGGTTGCCTGGCATTACCGTGATGCGGATTCCAACACCCTGCTCACCGGCAGCACCGATGGTTACACCATTCCTAACGGTAACCAGTGCGTGACCTGTCACGCCAATGATGACCAACCGGCTGGCAGTGCCCCCATTGGGCCCAAGCCGCGTAACCTGAACCGTGCCTACAAAGCAGAATCTGCCTTTATGGGCACCAGCGGTCAGGCCGGCTTCCCGGCGGTAAACCAGATCAAGCAGTGGAAAGATCTGGGGATTCTGACCGGCGTGCCGGAGTTGACCATCAGCAATGGGGTGGCCACCAACATTGAGCACTTGCCGCGCTGGAATGTGCCCGGTGACAGCGGTGAAACCGCCAACTCAGCGGCGGATATCGAAAGCCGTGTGCGTGCCTATCTGGAAGTGAACTGTCAGCACTGCCACAACGACAAGGGCGCCGCGTCCAACACCGGTTATTACCTGGATCACTTCCGCGATGTGAACGCCAGCTACGGGGTGTGCAAGAAGCCCACGGCCACCGGCGGCGGCTCCTGTGGTCGCCAGCATGTACTGGTTCCCGGCAGCGCAGGCAGCTCCATCGTCTCCTGTCGCGTCGCTGCAGAAGATGATCCGCAGAAAATGATGCCACCGATTGCCCGCAGCGTTGCCCATGGCGAAGCCACCGCGCTGATGGATCAGTGGATCAATAATGTGGTGGATAGCAGCTATACGAACGCTAGCGCCTGTAACTGATAGCCCCCTCCCTCCTCTCCGGCACCATCGGAGGGGAGTGCAACACCCCCTCCCTGCAAAGGGAGGGTTCTTAGGGCCTGTTAACAGACCCTAGCCGCTCTGCGGCCGCTATACGCGTCAGGCATCAGGCATCAGGCGTTTGGCGTCCAGCGCTCTTCTTTTTATCTCGAATGGCTTTCAACGGTGCAGACAATTTGTCCGGATGACGCGGATGAATGGCCGCATAGCATTGAAAAATTTCGGCCAGATCCTTCTCTACATCGCCACACGGCTCAATCACGCGAGCAAAGGTAATTTCCTTTTTCCGGTAGTCCGCAGTGGCCACCACAATCGGCACACCCGCCTGCTGGGCGATCCGGTAGAAGCCGGTCTTCCATTGTGTCGCCCCGCCCCGGGTGCCTTCCGGCGCCACCACCATCACCAGCTTGTCGCGGCTATTAAACTGCTCCACGGTCTGCTCAACCACACCACCCGCCTTGTGCCGGGCAATGGGCAACGCCCCCATCCAGCGCAGAATGGCCCCAAACGGCCCCTTGAAGGCGCTGTCCTTGATCATCACGTGAGCATCCAGCCCCAGCTGCATCATGGCCGCCAGGGTATAAATGCCATCCCAGTTGGACGTATGCGGCCCGCCGATAATTACCGCCTTGGGCACCGCCGGCATGGGGTTGGTCACCCGCCAGCCTGCCAGGCGCAAAAAGCCACGGGCAAGCCACCGGGAGAAGGCATTTCCGCGACGGGGATAATCAGAGTCCAGGGCTGATGGCATGGGATTGTCCATTGCAAAGAGAGCGGCGATCATACGCACGCGGCCCAATGATCACATTGGCACTAACGCCCAACGCACTCACAAGGCGATAACCGGCCCATGGACACCCTGCACTACCTGACAGGCTACCCCGCCCAGATCCAGCAACAGGCCCAAATCCTGCTGGACCAGGGGCAGCTGGGGGATTATCTGCAACAGCGCTATCCCGACAAGCATGAGATTCAAGGTGACAAGGCCCTGTTTCAATACGCCAACCCCCTCAAGCAACAATAGCTGCGCAAGGCGCCACCACTGGGCAAAGCCCATTACGATGCCAAGCTGAAAACGCTGAGTCAGGCGCGTGGGAGCCTCTGACTCACCCCTTGTATACTCAGGCTTTCAGGCTGGTTCGCAATCTAGGCGCACTTTTAAAGGCATGCTGGTTGCCTGTCGAGAAAGGGCAACAACGAGTGCGGACCAGCCTGAAAGCCCCGTAGGGCGAGACCTGAAGCGCACATCTGCTGCGCTTCGCCACTAGTAAAGGGAACCACCCTGCCCGTCGTGCCGAAACACAACAGCTGCACACTTCAGGTCACGCTGAGCATGCAAGGGGTGAGTCAGAGGCTCCCTGGCATGCATACCCGGCACACCCGCATTCACGGCAGCAAATTACGCAGCCATAACAGCCTGCGTATCGCCAGCCAGTTCAAGGCAGCGCCGGAAGCCTTTCTGCGCATGATCGTGGTCCACGAACTGGCTCACTTCAAAGAAACCGACCACAACAAGGCGTTTTATCAGCTCTGTTCGCACATGGCGCCGGACTACCATCAACTGGAACTGGATACCCGGCTCTGGCTTCTCTGGCAGGACACACGCAACCGCTGACACAGGCACCGCCGGCAAGAACCAGATTGCCCCCTGACGCCCCACTCCAACAGCACGAAAACGTCAAAAACCTCTTTATTCAACAAGCATTTACATTATCAATCGCGAATATCAGAAAAGACCATGGCCGGCAGTTTCATGTCTCCGCCATAAGGGCGTAGTATGAAATGACTTAACGTCATAACGCAGGGTCATCAGTGCCTAGGTTTGTGGCAATGTTGTACTGATCCTGCGCCAGTGTTCCGCATTGGCGGCCGTTCTATTTCCGCCCGCGCGGGACTCCAATCAGAGCCCAGGAGGTGTGTAGTGACACGGATTGGCCAGGACACCCTGAACAGCAAAAAAACGCTGCAAGCCAACGGCAAGACCTATCATTATTTCGATATCAATGCGGTCGCCGACAAAGGCTGGGGTGATCTCAGCAAGCTCCCCTTTTCCCTCAAAGTCCTTCTCGAAAACCTGCTCCGCTTTGAAGACGGTGACAGCGTCACCGGCGCCGACATCGAAGCCGTGATGCGCTGGCTGGAACACAAGCGCTCGGACAAGGAAATCAATTACCGCCCG
>NZ_LWFX01001120.1:0-3776 GCF_001635175.1 Alcanivorax sp. HI0083
TACGGCATGGTGGATGTGCGTGAAGTGGCTCAGGCGCATCTGTTGGGCGCGTTTAATCAAAGCGCAGAAGGCCGCTATATCCTGGTCAGCGAATCCGTTTCCATGCTGGATATCGCCGCCATTCTGCGCAAGCAATTCGGTCGCCAATATCCCTTCCCGATGATGAAGGTGCCCAAGCCGGTGGTATGGGCGGTCGGCCCGTTCATGGGCCCGGTGACCCGCAAGTTCATCAGCCGCAACGTGGGGTATCCATTGCACTTCGACAACACTCGCAGCAAAGCGCTGGGTGTGAACTACCGTGCAGCCAGCGATACCCTCAAAGATCACTTCGAGCAGGTGTTGGAAGACGGGCTGGTGCGGCGGCGTTAAACCACGGACCCGCTTGCATGACGAATGGCCTGCCATCCCTGCGCGGGCTTTCGTCATGCAGGTATTCTTCCCTCCGATGCTTAAATCAGCCCAGTGCGTAATCCGCTTGCGGCGTTTCGCTGGTAGCGCTCTGCAACTGCTCCACCAAGGCATCCACCTCCTGCTCGGCCTGGCGAATCGACGCGGCCAATCGTTCCCCGCCTTCTTCCTGATGTTCAACGGCAACGTAGTGAATGCGGGTAATGCCGATAAACTGCAGCACGGTAGTGAGGCCCGGTTCCAGATGATTCAGGTGGGCCAGATCGCCGCCGTGATTGAAGCCGGCGCCACCCCGTGACGACAGGATGACCGCGTGGCGAGGACGATCCGCCAGCAGCGGGGTGAACGGATCCTCCGGCCGGGTTTCGTCATAGCCCACCGTGCGGCCCATGCGCACGATCTGGTCCACCCATGCCTTCAGCGCAGCGGGCATCCCGAAGTTATAAAGCGGTGCGCCGATGACCAGCACATCGGCCGCAATCAGTTCATCAATCAACTGATCGCTTTCGGTCAGCACGCCTGCCATCCAGGGCTGCTGATGGGCGGCTGGCGTAAAGGCCGCTTCGATCCAGGGTTGGTCGATAATGGCCGGAGGGGCTGCGCCCAGATCCCGCTGGGTGACGGCGGTGTTCGCAGAGGCCGCTTGCCAGCGGCTGATGAAGCGTTGCGTCAGGCGGCGGCTGATGGAGCCGTGGGCGTCTTGACCGGCAAGGCCGGGGCGGGCGCTGGCATCCAGTTGCAGAAGGTGTGTCATGGTGGGCTCCTTGTTTTGTGAGTTGAACTCATTCATCGTTAAGCGCAAGACAAGCCTAGTGGCGGGCAATAAGGCGCCACAAACGATCATTATTTTCATTAATAGATGAGTTTAATTCAGTTATGAGCCCTCGCCGGTTACCGTCCCTTTCTGCCTTGCGTGCTTTTGAAGCCGCCGCCCGCCATGAAAGTGCCAAACAGGCCGCCAGTGAGCTGTCTGTGACGGCCACGGCCATCAGCCACCATATTCGCGGTCTTGAGGAATCGCTTGGGGTGGCACTGTTCGTGCGCAAGCCCCGGCAATTGTTGCTGACACCGCAGGGCCGGGAACTGTTTCTGTCACTGGAGACGGCCTTCGACAGCATTGCTGACGCGGTGGACCGCGTGAAAGCGGCGCCGACCCGCCTGGCAGCAACGCTGTCCACCACGCCAGCGGTGGCTGTGCGCTGGCTGTTGTCGTGGGTCTGCATGCTGCGGGATGCGCACCCGGAAATAGACCTGCGCATCCATGCTTCTCATGAACCGGTTGCCCTGGATGGGGTCACCGCCGACCTGGCAATCCGTTATGGCGATGGCGACTGGCCGGGACTGGTGGCGGAGAAGCTGTTCGATAACACTTTTATTCCGGCTTGCAGCCCTTATCTGAAACTGGACGACGTGGCGGACTTAACCGACCACCCACTGATTCACTTCCGCCCACAAGGCGCCTTGGCGGCTCCCATGGACTGGGCCGGTTGGCAAAAACGGGTCCAGGTGGCGGGGCTGGATGTCAGTGCCGGGCTGGTATTTTCCGACGAAACCCACGCTATTTCCGCCGCCATCGGCGGGCAGGGCGTGGCCCTGATGAGCCAAACCCTGATTGCCGATGAACTGGCTGAAGGGCGGTTGGTTCAGCCCTTCGGGCCGGAACTGGAAGGCAAACCGTTCTATCTGGTGTACCCGGAAAATCGGCGGGATGACCCGGTGATTAAAGCAATTCGGGATTGGGTGATGGGGGTGCCGGGGGGCTTGTGCCCGGCGGCAGGGTAGGCGGCTAATGTTTGTTGATCGCGGTTAGCAGCGCTACCGCATAGGGGAAACGACGAAGGGCCGTCCGGCTAATCCGTCGGCTTCCAGGTAACGTCACCCACCCAGCTGGGTTTTTTCGGCAAGGCCCAGCGGGGGATTCTGTCGGTAGCCCGCACCATCAGGTCCACCGGTACGTGGTAATACTTGTTGTTACGGTCCGCCATGATTTTCATGTGGGTGCTGATCAGGCGGAACAACAGATTGCTGCGGCCCGCTTCGGTGCGGCCACCGATTTTCTCGAACTTGGCGGTAGCCTGGTAAAGCTTTTCTTCCGGCAGCCCGGCGAGCACCACGTTATCACGCATCTTGTTGAGCAAGGGAAAGTGTACCGCCGCGCCCAGAATGATCTGTGGCTTGAGCAAGCGGCCCATGGTGCGCATCAGCGACATATTGATCCTGCTGCCCACCTTGCTCTGCCCGTACTGTTCCATGACGGCAAAGCCCACGCCAAGGTGGCGCGATTCGTCATCGTTGATCTTCGCGAACGCCTCATGGCATACCGGGTCCTTCACGGTATCGAGCAGGAACTTGCACAGGGCGCCATCCAGCGCCACCTCAAGAGCCGGAGTGATGGTCCCCAGAATCCGGTAATCCAGGTCATCCGCATAGCGCTCCATCCAGTCCACTACCAGGCGGATATTGTTGTTCGGTGGCGGCATGTTGCCGTCGGCGTCGAGCATGCCCCAGCGCTTCATCAGCGCCACTTCCGCGTTGGCATGGCGCTGTTCTTCGGCATAAAAATAGGTATAGATCTGCCGTAGCGTATCCGTGGGGGCGCTTTTCGCCATGGCGGCAAAGCCTCGCCCGCCGATGTGCTCAATCCACACCAGGTCCGCCATGAAATCACGCAGCCTGGGCCACTGTTCCTCGGTAATCAGTTCCGCCCCTGGTGCCTCCCAGTCAATGTCCGTGAGCGCCCATTGGGTGTTGCGGATCTTTACCAGCATCTGGTCCAGGTCGACGGTTGCCATGGTGTTCACTCCTGCAGTGACAGCGGATTGTGTCTGTCGTGGGCTGCATGCCTCACGTCTGCCCGGTGGTTGACAGCTTCCAGAATCAGTACCACAGTAATTCGAATATTTATTCGGGTTCAATTCGGTTATGGACAAGACGCGTAAGCCCAAGCAGGAACGCTCAAGGAAGACGGTCGAAGCGATTGTTGAGGCGGGGTTTATCTTTATTTCCCGGGAAGGGCGTGAGGCACTCACAACCACTAAAGTGGCTGATATTGCTGGGGTTAGTGTGGGCACACTCTACGAATACTTCAGCAACAAGGAGGAAATTCTGGATGCCATGTACGCCCGTTTCTCCGACGACGTGGTGGTCATGCTCAAGGAGGTCACCCCCGAGGTTATTCGGAAAAAACCGGACGAAGGCATCCTGCATATCCTGCAGCATCTCCGCGAGCTGCTAAGCCGCAACAACAAGCGCTACCTGCACTGTGCGGCTCTGCTCAGCCAGCATTTACCGCAGCAACATGTGGCACCGCTGCGGCAAGTGCTGGGCACGCTGTCCATGCAATACCTGTCCCGGAACCCGGAATACAT
>NZ_LWFX01001121.1:0-2301 GCF_001635175.1 Alcanivorax sp. HI0083
CTGGCTGAGAAGGGAAGCAAGGTGGTGGTGCTGGAGCGGGGCAGGCGCTGGTTGCCCGGTGAGTACCCGTCCGTGTCCCAAGCAGACTGGCTTTGGGATGAAGATGAGCCGGAAAAACAGAACGGCTGGATTGATTTTCGCAATTTCGGTGACATGAGTATTGCCATGGGGGCCGGGGTTGGCGGCGGCTCGCTGATTTATGCCAACGTCAGTATTGAAGCCAGGCCCGAGGCTTTTGAACACGGTTGGCCGCAGGCCATCGATTACGCCACCCTGAAACCCTATTACGACATCACTGGCGTGATGCTCAATGTGCAGACATTGCCGACGAGCCAGTGGACGCCACGCACTCACCTGATGAAAGAAGCGGCGGAGGCGGTCGGCGCCGGAGACCGGTTCACGGTGGTGCCCCAGGCGATTACGTTTGATCCAGAGTGGCGCGCGGAAAACGACGATTCGTTTGATTACCGCCATAGTAAAAGCTGGGTCAACGCCCAGGGCAAAGAGCAGGGGACCTGCACCCATTGCGGTAATTGCGATCTGGGTTGCCCGGTGAAAGCCAAGAATACCCTGGATCTGAATTACCTGGCGGCAGCGGAAAGTGCTGGCGCGCAGATTCGTCCGCTGCATCACGTGCGCACGATTCGTCCGCTGGCCTCCGGGGGCTATGAGGTGCAGGCCATGGATCTGGATGCTCGTGGCTGGCGCGGTTTCCGGGCTGACAAGGTGATCGTGGCTGCTGGCTCCATGGGCTCCACCGAACTGTTACTGCGCTGCCGGGATCAGTTCAAGACGCTGCCCAAACTCAGCCGCAAGCTCGGGCACAACTGGAGCAGTAACGGCGATTTTGCCACGGCGGCTTTCTATGAAGATCGTCAGATTTCACCTACGCGGGGCCCGACCATCACCAGCGCCATCGATTATCTGGATGGTTCGGACAATGGCGCCCGGTATTTTGTGGAAGACGGTGGCTTGCCGGATATTCTTGGCAGCTGGCTGGAGCGTTTGGGCAAGCAATCCCGGTTTGCCGGCACCCGGCTGGGTGCGGCCATGCTTAAATATGGCGACAGCAGCAATCCCTTTGGCAAAATGATGCCCTGGTTTGGCCAGGCCATGGATGATCCCGGTGGCACCTTTTCTCTGGGCCGGCGCTGGTACTGGCCATGGAAGCGTGATCGCCTGAAGCTCAAGTGGGATTATCGCAAGGCAGAAAAGGCGGTGCAGGGGCTGGCCGACCGCCATTTGGCGCTGACGGCCGCCACTGGCGGCAACCCGATGACCCCCGCTACCTGGACCTGGTTCAAGAATCTGGTTACACCGCATCCACTGGGTGGCTGCAATATGGCGGATTCTGTGGAACAGGGGGTGGTGAACCATGCCGGGGAAGTGTTCAATTATCCTGGTCTCTATGTTGTGGATGGCGCCATGGTGCCCCGGGCTCTGGGGCTGAACCCGTCACGGACCATTGCGGCGCTGGCGGAGTATTGTGCGGCGCAGATGGATTGAATCTGCCTGAAAACTGAATTGCCTGAAGGGAGAAACGCAACAGCATGAGTGATGCTCGTTTCCATATCGTGTTTTCCGGGAAGTTGGTCGGCGGTGCTGACCTGGCCACGGTGAAGAGCAATCTGGGGCGTTTGTTCAAGATGGACAGCGCCCGGGTTGAGAAACTGTTTTCCGGCCAGCCAGTGGTGATCAAGAAAGATGCCGATCAGGCCATGGCCATGAAGTTTCGCGCGTTGATGAAGCAGGCCGGCGCGGAGTGCGACATCCGGCCTGTATCCGCGGGTGCCTCGCCACCGGCGCCCGCTGCTGCGCCGGTGTCTGCGCCGCAGGCCCAGCCTTCTGCCGTCGAGTCGGGCTCTCCATCAGGGCAGGCCGGGGCTCAGGTACAAAGCAGCGGAGACTTGGAGACCGTGGGGACCATTCGTACCGGCGGAACCGGATTTGCCGGGGCGTTCACGGTAGCGGATGTGGGAGAGGATATGGATAGCGGGGAACAGGCTCCGCCTCCACCTGCCCCTGACGTGAGTCACCTGAGCATGGCCGCGCCGGGAGAGAATCTGGGGCAGCGGAAGGAGGAGGTGCCACCAGCGCAACCGGACATAAGCCACTTGTCTCTCAAGAACGATAGCTAGGCCTAGGGAACCTCTGAAAAACTCCTTGTGTACTCAGTCTTTCAGGCTGGTTCGCAATCTAGGCGCGCTTTTGAAGGTGTCCCCTAACTGGGATCGAGATATGTCCATCCATCGAAAAAACGCAACAACGAGTGCGGGCCAGCCTGAATGACCCGAAGGGCGT
>NZ_LWFX01001122.1:0-5498 GCF_001635175.1 Alcanivorax sp. HI0083
AATCAATAACCTCATGATTTCTCACACTTCCTAGACGCATAGCGCCGCCAACACGCGCGTATTTTTTGTGAAGCCGCAGGCGTAACGAAAAATACGTCGCGGTGCTTGGCCTTGTTATGCATTTACTCAAATACACCCTTATTGGACATATAAAAATTGTAGTACGCAGAGTGCAATGGTTGTTCAGCCGACTGGCACCAATAAACCTCTATGGTTCCTGCCATCTTTTCAGGAGTTCCACCAATCATAGAATCTCTGGCTCCATATGGATGAACTATCGTTTTCTCCATGAATTCTTGCGCCGCGCTCTGGGCTCTAGATTGAGCTGCTTCGTGAAGAGAAGCTCTTGCTTCACTGCCTACGCTCATTGCATCGCCACAGGTAATTACACCTGCATTAGATAACAGTGGAAGAACACAAAAGGCAGTCAAAAATTTAGCCTTCACTTGATCTCCTAGGATGCATAACAGCGTATTCAGTCGAACGGTTCGACATATCTTTTTTCGACATAATTCTTAGCGAGGCAACAGCCAATGAGCCAAATAATTCAGTGGCTACAATGATCTGGAGCACCGCCGAGAATTGATCTCATCTGACAAAAGTCGAAGTAGCGGGTTATTTCCTGCGCTTCCTTGACCCTCTCCCCTAGTGAAACCCACTTTATATCAACCGTTTAGCTTTTTATGTAAGCCATATCCTACAACTTCATGCCAGTTCTGTTGAGCATGGGCTAGTCAGGATTTGGCTGCACCAAGGTTCGCACCTCAAGTGGTGCTCCTACAGAAAGAGGAGGCATAAAAAAAACGCGGCCATCGGCCGCGTTTTTTATTCGGAAAAATGAAGCAACTTACCGCCCGATAATGTCCCGGGAGATGATTTCCTTCATGATTTCGCTGGTGCCGCCGTAGATGCGCTGGATGCGTGCATCCACGTAGTCGCGGGAGATGGGGTATTCCTGCATGTAGCCGTAGCCACCGAACAGTTGCAGACATTTGTCAGCAACCACGCCTTGCAGCTCGGTGGTGGTGAGCTTGGCGATGGAGGCGTTGGTGGCGGTGAGTTCGTTGCGATCGTACTGGTCGATGCACTGCTCACCGTAGGCGCGGTTGACGACGACCTGGGCGTGCAGGTCCGCCAGCACGAAGCGGGTGTTTTGCAGGCTGGAGATCGGCTTGCCAAATGCCATGCGCTCTTTGGTGTATTCGATGGTGCGCTCGATCATGCCTTCACAGGCGGCGATGGCGCCCAGGGCCAGGATCAGGCGTTCGCGGGGCAGTTCGTTCATCAGGTTGGCGAAGCCTTTGCCTTCACCACCAAGAATCTGGTCGGCGCCCACTTTCACGTTTTCGAAGAACAGCTCGGAGGTATCCGCCGCGTGGTGGCCCATTTTTTCCAGGTTGCGGCCGCGCGCAAAACCGTCCAGTGCGCAGTCCACGGTGAACAGGGTCATGCCTTTGGAACCGGCATTCGGGTCGGTCTTGGTGGCGAGCACGATCACGTCGCAGTGCTGGCCGTTGGTGATGAAGGTTTTCTGGCCGCTGATGCTGTAGCCATCGCCGTCCTTGTCGGCACGGGTTTTCATGCCCTGCAGGTCGGAGCCGGCACCAGGTTCGGTCATGCCGATGGCGCCCACGGCTTCACCGGTGACCATTTTCGGCAACCAGGCTTGTTTCTGCTCTTCGCTACCCAGGTGCAGGATGTAGGGAGCAACGATGTCGGAATGCACGGAAATGTTGGACGCCAGGGCACCAAAACCGGCACGGGAGGCTTCTTCCACAATCACTGCGGACAGGCGGAAGTTGGCGCCGAAGCCGCCGTATTCTTCCGGCACGTCCACACACAACAGGCCATTTTCGCCCATCTTGTTCCACAGCTCGCGGGGGAACATTTCGGCTTTTTCCCACTGGTCGTAGTGCGGGGCGACTTCGTTTTCGAGGAATTTTTTGACGTTATCGCGAAACAGTTCGATTTCGTTCTGATCAAGCATGCTGGCTAGTCCTGTTGGTCAACGGCGGCGGCCCACCCTGGGTGTGCCGATTAACAATGGCCCACATTCTAGCGCTAAGGCGTGACGGCCACATCAATGCCGGGTGACTGTCCGGTCCCGACGGGTGAGGCGAATCGCAGCCTTTGGCGTGCGCCGGCAAGTCTGGAGTTTGGGGGTTTGCGATTAGCGTGCGGGGGTTCGCGCCCTGAAAGGGCGCTCCTGCAGAATCCGTCAGGCCTGGGGGAAACCCGATCGGCTAGGCTGACTCTATACGCACGTCCGCCTTCAAAGAGTTGGCCACGAAGCAGTTGCGGTGGGCGCTGTCGTGGAGCTTTTCCAGGGCTGCGCCATCCGGCTCTTCGCCATCGAAGACGACTCGGGGACGCAGCACGATCCGGGTGATCGTCATGCGGCCTTCCGGGTTCTTTTCTACCGTGCCTACCGGCTGGTCAATATAGCTGAGGACGTTGAGGCCACGCTTGGCAGCGATGGACAGGAAGGTCAGCATATGACAGCTGGCCGTGGCGGCAATCACGGCTTCGTCCGGGTTCACCCGGTTGGCGCAGCCGTAAAACTCCGGGGAGCCGGAGGCCTGTACGACTTCGCCGCCGGCGAAGGTCCATTCGTGGTCCCGGTTGAAGTGTTCATAATCGAATTCGGTGCCCCGCTGCAGGTGCCAGGCCACTGTTGCGCCGTATTCACTCATGGTCGAACTCCCTCTCTCGCGTTTTCACTTTCACCATGATCCGGCAAGAGAGGAAAGGCAACCATGTTGCAGATCAATGTCTGATCAGCTGTCCTTCACCGGGGCCAGAAGGCAACGTTCCACCTGGTCCATCACCCGCGTGCTGTACAGCAAGGCACAATGGCCCAGATACGGGACGTGGATATTTTCTTCTGCGCCGTGCAGTACCGCCGTGGAGACCGGCAGCACAAAATTATCCATATTGGAAAAGATGGAGAAGTAACGGGCATTACCCGGGCAGGGCTGCTCGGTGGCCAGCTCCCGAATGAACGGGCTCTGGTAACGCAGCTGGGCGGCAGCGCCCAATGGCGGGAACAGCCCGGCAATCCGCGACCCGTAGTGCGGGCTGCCCAGGGTGATCACCCGGTCCACCTTGCCGGCCAGGCCCAGGTTTTTGAGTGCGTACCGGGTTAGCGGCCCGCCCATGGAATGGCAAATCAGGTGCGCCTTTTCGGCACCCGTGACGGCCAGGATACGCTCAACATGATCCACCACCTGCTGCGACAGTTTGCGGGCATTGATGTGTGGCGGGGTGTAACTCACGGAATAGACGTTGGACCAGCCCCGCCACTTCAGGCGCCACTGCATGAACAAAAAGTTGGCGCTGTTGCCGCCATAGCCATGGACCAGAATCACCGGTGCCTCGCCATGATGGCGGCTGCGTGCCGGCGAGGTATCGTGGATCAACCGCAACGGGTAACTGAACACCAGAATCGTCAGGGCCGCGGCTTCCTTGGCCATGCCAATCACCGTGGGGAGTAGCCGTAGCGGCTGCTCACCGGGCAGCTCGGCCTGTTCCGGAAAACTGCGGCGGTCGTAGTACCAGCACAGATAAAACACCAAGGTGATGGACACCGTGGTGAGCACCAACAGTGCCAGCAGAAAAATGATCAGTCCCATCCCGTAATGACTCCGTTGTTGTTTTTACCGACGCTAGGCCAGCGCCGGGGAGGATGAAGCGCGGCTGGTATGACTGTCGGACAAGACGTGAAGAGAATTCACAATTGACCGCCAACCATCCCGTCAACGGGGCCCACATGGCTGCCCGCCTGAATAAAACCTCAACCCCGCTAGCCCAGTCCCTGCTCGTTCAGCCAGGCGGTGCAGTGCGCCACCGCTTCAGCCAATTTGTCGTTCTGGCCAAAGTAATAGTGATTGGCACCGGCCACTTCGCGCAGGGTGGCCTGCCCTGATTGGAAGCCATCAAAGAGCCGTTGGGTATGGCTGGGGGTACAGGCGTTGTCGGCGGTGTTGCCGATCACCAGCGCCGGCACCTTGATGCGCCCGGCGCAGGCCGGGCCATTGTTGACGGTTTCCGGGTCGCCCAGGTAACAGGTGCCGGGGACACGCTCATTGCTGTCCTGTTCCGGGTCCAGCCAGCGCACGTCACACATGGTGCGGTGCACGATAAAACCATACTCCTCGGTGTGCAGGCCCTTGCTGCGAAAATCGTCCAGCTTGCTCTTTGCCCAACCGGTGATGCGGCGGTTGCGGTCGATCTGTGCCTGGCGGAAACGGGCCACGAACTCAGCACTGTAGGGCGGCTGATTGGGGCAATCCGGATGGTAGATATCCAACTCCCGATCCTCCGGGTTGTTCTCGTCTTTCACAGACGGGTCCAGCCATTCAGTCATGGTGATGGCACGGGACACGTGGGCCGCCAGCAGCATGATGCCGTCCGCTGGAATCAGGTTTTGCGCGGTGAGATCGTAAGGGTCTCCCGCTGGCGTGTGGGTAATCTGCGGGTCTTCCGCTTCAGCCTGATACAGCAGGCTCAGGGAGCCACCACCGGACCAGCCCGCCAGCACCACTTTTTCAAAACCCAGCCGTTCTTTGGCATCGCGCACGCAGGCGCCCAGATCCGCTACCACCTTCTCCATCAGCAGCGCACTGTCGGCCCCGCGGTAACGGCTGTTGCAATAGATAACCGAGAGCCCCGCTTTCGCCAGCGCCGACACCATGGGCAGATAAGCTCCGCCGCCCACCGGGTGCATAAAGATCACCACGGTCTTGCCCGGGCCGCTTTTCGGGGTAAGCAGGTGGGATTCCAGGGCCACCAGGTCCATGGGGCCGGCGTAGGTGTCCTTGAAGCTGGATTGCTCCATGAAGGTCACCAGATACGGGATGCGGTCGTAATGCTTGCTCATTGCGGGGCGTCCTTCTGCGTGTTCTGCGTGTCCTGCTTTTCTTGTTGTTTGCCCTGCTGCTGCTCCATGGCGCCCTTCACTTTCGAGAAGTCAGTCTTACTCATGTCCAGGCCACGCATATCCAGGGCCGCGGCACCAAAATTGTCTTCCTTCAGCGCGCGGGTCTTTTCGGTCCACGCCTTCAGCACCCCATGGGCGTTGGCGGCATCTTCCGCCACCACGGCCTCATAGCGGGCATCCTTGATGGTGATTTCCAGCGAAATACCGTTGGGGTCGAAGAAATAGATGGAGTGAATGAAGTCGTGGTCGATGGGCCCAAAGCAGGGGCGGCCGGCCTTGTTAATCCGGCGGCGCCAATCCTTCAGCTCGTCCAGGGTGTCCACTTCAAAGGCCAGGTGCAGATCGAAGGCACTGCGCGGGCGGAACATTTTTTCATCGGCCCCCTCCGGGGCGTCGAAGAAGGCAATGAAATTGTCATCGCCCATCTTGAAGAACAGATGCATGTAGTCGATCTTGCGGCCGGTGCCTGGCTCTTCATCGAACACCATGGCCAGGGTGAGGGGCAGGCCCAGCACCTCTTCGTAAAACCAGCGGGTCTGCTCCGCATCGCGGCAGCGGT
>NZ_LWFX01001123.1:0-3344 GCF_001635175.1 Alcanivorax sp. HI0083
ACGGCGGGCGGCACCATCGGTGGCGTTGAGCTGGAAGGTCATTCGGGACATGAGAATTACTCGCCAAACGCCAAACGCAAGACGCCTGACGCTAAAAAATCAAAACCAACGGGACCATAAACGCTTGTAACAAAGCACATGGCGTTACGCTTCCTCCGAACCAAAAGCATCAGGCATCGAGCCTCCGGCTTCCGGCTTCCGGCATCCCCTCAATAAACATGGCATCGCCGTAGCTGAAAAAACGGTACTGGGCCTCAATCGCCGCCTGGTAGGCGTTCATCACCCGATCACGACCCGCAAAGGCACTGATCAACATCAGCAGCGTCGATTTGGGCAGGTGGAAGTTGGTCACCAGGGCATCCACCAGCCGGAACCGGTAACCCGGATAGATAAAGATATCCGTCTCGCCCTGCCCGGTTTGCAAACCTCCGGACTGGCTGGCCGCTTCCAGCGCCCGCAGCGCGGTGGTTCCAACCGCCACCACCCGGCCGCCCCGGGCATGGGCCTGGGCCACTTGCTCAACCAGGGAATCGGGGATCTGGTAACGCTCACTGTGCATGTGATGGTCTTCCACCTTGTCCACGCGCACCGGCTGGAACGTCCCTGCTCCTACATGGAGGGTGACAAAACCGATATCAACCCCGTGCTGCTCCAGGGCCGCCAGCATCGCATCGTCAAAATGCAGGCCGGCGGTCGGGGCCGCCACAGCGCCGGGTTCGCGGGCATAGACCGTCTGGTAGCGCTCCATATCGCCATCCTCATCCGGACGGTCGATATACGGCGGTAACGGCACATGACCGATTTTCTCCAGTGCCGCCAGCAGCGTGTCGCAGCCTTGGCCCGGTAGCGAGAACTGCAAAATGAACAGGGCGTCACGACGCCCCGTCACCTGGGCACGAATGCCCTCATCAAATTCCAGCCAAGTTCCCGGCTTGGGTGATTTGGAGGCGCGCACATGGGCGAGAGCCTCGTGGTCATCCACCACCCGTTCGATCAACACTTCAACCTTGCCACCGCTTTCCTTCTGGCCAAACAACCGGGCAGGAATCACGCGGGTATCGTTGAAGATCAACAGATCGCCGGGGTGCACATGGGCAAGCAGATCAGGAAACTGCTGATGCAGCAGCGCATCGCGGGTAAGCGCCAACAGGCGCGCATCACGGCGCTCAGCAGGCGGATGGCGGGCAATCAACCCGTCGGGGAGCTCAAAATCAAAATCGTCGACGTTCACGTACTGTACCGGCACGGAAGTTCAAGGGAGAGCAAGGATACCCGGCAGCGAAAGCAGGATCAAAAGCTGTTTCTCCACAGAGAGCACAGAGGGACAGAGAAAACCCTGCTTTTCCCTCAGTGAACCCTGTGCTCTCTGTGGTCAATCCGTTTTCTTGCCTTTTGCCTGTTTCGGCAGCTGAACGGTGGCCGTGGCGGACAGGCGATCGTGAAGCGTTTGATGCGGCGCGATCAGCACCACCAGATAGCCGGCCCCGAACAGGCCCCACGACACGCAGGCACCCAGAAAGCGAGCCAGGGTCTGCCAGAGCTTAACCGGCCCACCGCGATAGTCCCGCACCTGCAACCGCCAGGCACGCATGCCAAGGGTCTGGCCGCCACGCATCCAGAACCAGGCATAGAACAACCAGGTTTCCACCAGCAGCAGCGGCAGCAGAATCCCCTTCAGGTAGTCCGGCGCAGCGCGGGTGACGCCATTAATATCTTCCATCGGCAACCCGGTTTTGGGATAGACCAGCACGAAGATACCCGTAGTCACAAACCACAAGGCGAGCACCAGAAAGCCATCATAGACCAGCGCCATCAAGCGCTTAAGCAAACCGGCGGGCGGGGCATATTCGGTCATGACACTCTCCTGGACAGACGAGTTTGAGCTATCGAGAGCCCGGAGACGCCCGACATAAAAAAGCCCGCTGGAAGCGGGCTCTTTTATTGTTTGGTACAGAGGCCGGACTCAAATACAGCCCCAACCATCTGATTTACAACACAATAAAAAAGCACAAAAGGGTGTTGGCCACACTGTTGGCCCCAGTAAAAATGGCCTAAAAATGGGACCCGAACCCCTTGCGGGCGGCAGTATAGCGCAGGCTTCCAAGACAAGTCATTGGGCGACAAGAAACCATGGGGTCATTCCGACCTCAGTCTGGCGCCCCATCTTTATCTGACATCGGCTTGGGCCATAGCCTGGCCGTATGCACCAATGTAAGCACCCAGACTGCCTCCTGATAAACCTCATAGACCAGCCGATAATGTTCATGGGGGAACAGCTCCCGCGTGCCAGGCACCACCCCCTCTCTCCCCATCTCGGGGTGGTCTGCCAGCAATCTTGCCGCCTCCGAGAACCGCACATCCAAGTCCCCTGCCGCAACCGGATTATTCGCCGCGATATACTCCCAGATTGCAAGACGGTCTTTCTGGGCCTGAGTGGTCCAGATCACCCTCATGCGCCAGCCTTACCGTCACCCACCGCAGCAGCCCTGCGTGCCGCAAACTCAGCCTCCACCTCGTCGTTGGGGCTCCCCTCACCAGCCAGCATCTCAGCCCGACCGGCTTCCACCTTACCCCTCAGAAAATCCTGATATTCCTGCTCCTGCCGCTTCCGCGAAATGTAACCACGCATCAATTCACGCACGATTTGCGAAGCCGGCCGATGCTCCGCTTCTGCCACAGCAATAAATTCAGCCCGGAGTTCAGACTCCAGCTTCATTGTGAAAACCGCTTCTTTACTCATGGCCGACCTCACGACAAGATACTAACAACGTATATACCTCGTTAGTATCTCAGCTCTGAATGCCAATATAAAGCCCCTGCCGAAAGTATGAGCACGGCTCCAACCCCTAACTGGCGGCCCACGATTCCAGATTTTTTCAGGCATATATCACCTCTATGAAGCCAGGAAGGAATGGCCTTCTTGGCCCCATCTCATGGAGGTTTCATGATCATTCAATGTCCGTCCTGCCGGTCCATCCGCGTTGTCGCCCTGCAGAATGGCCGCAAGGTAGGTGGCTCTGTCGGCACGGTTGCCGGTGCCGCCAGTGGAATCACCATGGCCACTAACGGGGCTCGTGTCGGTGCGACTGTCGGCCTGGCTTTCGGTCCTGCCGGATCTGCCATCGGCGGTATCGCCGGTGCAGTGCTTGGTGGACTGGCGGGAGGTGTGGCCGGCGGTGAAGCGGGTGCGGCGCTGGGCGCCAAGCTCGACGACACCTATCTCGACAACCTGGAATGCCTGGATTGCGGACACAGCTTTCGCCTCGATGCCGAGTAACCCCGGCTCCCTTACCTCTCTCTTGAAGCCCGCCCTGTGCGGGCTTCTTTATGCCCCTTTGGAGGCC
>NZ_LWFX01001124.1:0-4628 GCF_001635175.1 Alcanivorax sp. HI0083
CGCCGTCCAGTAGCGAAGCATGATTGAGGCGATCTTCGAATACGGCATCGCGCTTGCCCAGCAAGGCGGACATGACGCCCAGATTGGCCATGTAACCGGTGGAAAACAGCAGCGCGCGTTCACGGCCAGTGTGCTCGGCCAGCGCCTCTTCCAGATCCTGATGGGGACGCTGATGACCGCAAACCAGATGCGACGCACCGCTGCCTACGCCCCAGTCCCGTGCCCCCTGCCGGAACGCCTCGATAACATCCGCATCGTTGGCCAGGCCAAGGTAATCGTTACTGCAGAAATTCAGGTACTGCTGGCCGCCCACAAGCGCATGCCGGCCACAGGGGCCGTCCATGATTTGTTGCTGGCGATAGCGGTGCTGCTCCCGGCGGGCCGCCAGGTCGGCGGCCAGATCAAAGCCCACAGGCGAGCCTCAGTGCTCGGTGGCGGTGGGTCGACCGGTGTCCTTGTCCAGCACGTGCTTGGCGGCCCGCTTACTGTCCAAGGCGTTATAGAAAAGCCCGGCTTCCTCCGCTTGCTGCTCGGACACCTGTGCCTGGATGGCTTCTTCATGGGCTTCGTCGGACGCTTCGTGACGCGGATCCAGCGGGTGAATCCCCAGACGCTTGAACAGGCGCTGGTCGTGGTTGGCTTCCGGGTTATCGGTGGTCAGCAGCCGTTCGCCATAGAAAATGGAGTTGGCACCGGCCATGAAACACAGGGCCTGGGCTTCGTCGTTCATTTCCTGACGACCCGCAGACAGCCGCACATAGGATTGCGGCATCAGGATCCGGGCCACCGCCACGGTCCGCACAAATTCGAAGGGGTCCAGATCGTCCACATCCGCCAGCGGCGTGCCTTCAATCTTTACCAGCATGTTGATGGGCACGGATTCCGGGTGGTGCGGCAAATTAGCCAACTGCTGCAGCAGGCCCACCCGATCATTGCGCTCCTCGCCCATGCCGACGATACCGCCGCAGCACACCTTCATGCCCGCGTCGCGCACATTGGCCAGGGTGGACAGGCGATCATTGTAGGTGCGAGTGGTGATCACCTGGCCGTAGTATTCCGGCGAGGTGTCCAGATTGTGGTTGTAGTAATCCAGGCCCGCCTCGGCCAGCGCCCCCGCCTGGCCTTCATTGAGCATACCCAGAGTCATGCAGGTCTCCATGCCCAGGTCTTTGACCTGACGGATCATGTCCAGCACATAGGGCATGTCCTTGTCGCGGGGGCTGCGCCAGGCGGCGCCCATGCAAAACCGGGACGCCCCGTTCTGCCGGGCAGCCTTGGCCTCTTCCACCACACGGGACACTTCCAGCAATTTCTCTTTTTCCAGCTCGGTGTTGTAGTGACCGGACTGGGAGCAGTATTTGCAGTCTTCCGGGCAGGCGCCGGTCTTGATCGACAGCAGGGTGCTCACCTGCACCGCATTGGGATCGAAATGGGCCCGGTGCAGCGCCGCCGCCTGGAAGATCAAATCGTTGAACGGCAAGGCAAACAGGGCGTCGATCTCACTGCGTTTCCAGTCATGGCGTACAGCCATATCCGTGGATGGCGATTGGGCGGTGCTGGCGATGGCGGGCATGCTTCATTCTCCTCAAGTAACGTCAGCAGGCTAAGGAGCCCCATGGCACCTGTCAACCTGAAAGCCGCAACAAAAGTTTACTGCAGTATACTTTTTGATCACATCAACCCCTCACCCTGCACTCTCTGCGGCCAATCAGACAGCGGTGGCTTGTGCGCTGACTGCCTGCCTCTGCTGCCCCGGGTTACAGAGCCCATCTGTCGCTGCGGGCTTCCCCACGGCGACGATTCCACCACCCTTGCAGACCCTGTGGCGCCCTTGTGTGGGCGCTGTGTTCGCCAGCCGCCGCCCTTTTCCGCCAGCCAGGCACCCCTGCAATATAATTTCCCGGTAGATGCCCTCATTACACGCTACAAGCACCGGGCCGACCTGACGGTGGAGCGAGCCATCAGCCCGCTATTGGCAGAAACTCCCCTGCCATGGGTGGATACCGATGCCCTGTGCCCACTGCCTGTCCACTGGCGACGGCGGTGGCGCCGCGGCTTCGACCAGGGCGCCCACCTTGCCCACCTGCTGGGACGATATTGGCAACGCCCTGTACTGCCGGCCCTGGTGCGCCAGCGGGCCACTCCCAGCCAGCAAGGGCTTACCCGCCGGCAAAGGCAACGCAACCTGCGCAAGGCCTTTGAGTGTCAGCGCCCAGTGAGCGGATTGCGCCTTATTCTGGTCGATGACGTAATGACCACCGGCAGCAGCGCCCGGGCGGCCGCGCAATGCCTTCTTGACCACGGCGCAGCCGATGTGCGCGTGTGGACCCTGGCTCGTACACTGGGCCACCGTCGCGACTAAACGCGCAATCGTTATCCGGAACCAGCCGGCAAGACTGAGCATGCAAGGAGTTTTTCAGCAGGCGGCTAGGCCCCATAGCCACCTTTAGGCATAATAACGGCTTGTTCACGGAGGGAATCACATGACAAGAATAATAATCGCACTGACCTTGCTGATACTGGGCTGCTCCAGTGTTCAGGCCGAAGACCGTTATAGCGGCGTCACCCTGATGCGCGGCACCGTGGTGTCCGTTGGCCGGGTCGATCCGACGGAAAATATCGGCACCGGTTTTTTTGTGGATGCCAATTACACCAGCGTGGCGCTGAATGCCGGCGTGGGCACCAAGAAGTTCGGTGACTCGCCGATTCGCCGCGATTCCGGCGACGACGATCTTTCCGCAGCAGACAGCGAGCGGGTCACCAATGGCTATGCCGGTGTGGGCTTTGGCCGCATTATCCAGATCCAGTATGGGTACGGCAGTGAAGGCGACCTGCTGCGTTACCGCTCCGACTTCAACTACCGTTCAGTGATCGATTTCTTCACCGGCAAGCGCACCCCCAAAGACCGCCTGACCCTGGGTGACCGCCTCACGTTCACCATTGCCGTTGAGCAATACCTGGACGACGAAGACGAAATTTTCGACAACGCAACCTGGGGCATCGGCCTGCTGTTCTGATCCGTTCACCGTGTCAGGCTCCGCACCGCCCCCCGGCAAGGAAGACCATGGACATACACATTGCCCAGGGGCACAACCCGCCACACAACATTCATGGCATTACCGTGGTGATCGACGTAATCCGCGCTTTCACCACCAGCCACCATGCCTTTCGCAAAGGCCTGCGCTGCATCTGGCCGGTAGCCAGTGCCGAGCAGGCTTTTGCCCTGCGCGACGAACACCTGCCTGAAGCACTGCTGGCCGGCGAGGTAGACGCCTTGCCGATTCCCGGTTTTGATTTTGGCAATTCCCCCTGGGAAATCGATCAGGCCGAGCTGCAGGACAAAGAACTGATTCTGCGCACCACCAACGGCGTCGCCGCCACCCTGCGTGCCCGCGACAGCCGTGAGGTGCTGGTGGCCGGGCTGGTCAATGCGGAGGCCACCGCCAACTATTTGCGCAAACAGAACCCGCCCACCGTGGTGCTGGTCGCCTCCCACCCCACCGGCGACGAAGACGTGGCCTGCGCCGAATACATCCGTCACCTGCTGGGCGGAGAGGGCATCACCTACCAGGCAGCCCGCGACCGCACCCTCAATGCCAGGGCGGCACAGAAATTTTTCGCCGGCACTCACCCTCGGCTACGCCCCCAGGATATTGAGGCCGCCGCCAGCAGCGAAGGCGCCAATGCGCTGACCATGCACGTGCGTTTTGACCCGCAACCCTGCATCACCGCCCAGCAGGCGCCCTGACACCCAGCGTCAATCATTCCGTTCTTTTTGATCAATGCGCCGTCACCATCGGGCTTGCTACTGTTGATTGAATTCTCACCCAACAGGACAGCCCGATGATCCAGTGGTCCGAACAACAGCAAATGATCCAGAAAATGGTGCGCGACTTTGTGGAAAAGGAAGTCGTGCCGCAGCTGGACGATATCGAATATAACGGCGTTCCTCCCTATGACATCCTGCGCAAGCTGATCAAAACCTTCGGCATGGATGTCATGGCCAAGCAATCATTCGACAAGCAGATTGCCCGCGAGAAAGCCCTCGCCGCCGGCGACGCCGTCGACGAGAAAAAGAAGAAGGACGGCCCCTCAGCCATGGCCGGCGAAGAAGCCGCCATGCGCATGATCCCGATTATTGAACTGTGCAAACACGCTCAGGGCCTGGTCACCGCCATGGGCGTCTCCATGGGTCTGGGCGGTGGCGCCATCATGAGCAAGGGCACCACCGAGCAGAAAGAACGCTGGGCCCTGCCCCTGCTGACCCTGGAAAAAGTGGGCGCCTGGGCCATTTCCGAACCCAATGCCGGTTCCGACGCCTTCGGCCAGATGAAGACCCTGGCCAAGCGCGACGGCAACGGCGGCTACATCATCAACGGCAGCAAGACCTGGATCACTAACGGCCCCTACGCCGACACCATCATCCTGATCTGTAAACTGGACGAAGAAGGGGTGCCCGCGGACCAGCGCAAAATTGTCTCCTTTATTCTCGACAGCGGCATGGAAGGCCTGGAGCAATCCAAACCCTTCAAGAAAATGGGCATTGGCTCTTCCCCCACCGGCGAACTGTTCCTCTCCGACGTGAAAGCCGGCCCGGAACGCCTGCTGGGCGGCAGCGAAGACGGCTA
>NZ_LWFX01001125.1:0-1928 GCF_001635175.1 Alcanivorax sp. HI0083
TGTGAAAAGGTGGCGAAATCGTGCCCATGGTGTAGCCGCCGCCCGGGCAACTGCTACAATGGCGCGTTTTAGTGGGCCGTCATGCGGCCATGGTTACTTCACGCGTTTCGCGATAGATCCGGGGGATCGGTGTCAGACGAAGAGTTGGTCAAGAAAGCCAAAACCGGCGATCAGCGTGCCTTTGAGGTGTTGGTGCGAAAGTATCAGCAGCGCCTTTTCGCGTTGATTAGTCGTTATGTGCGTGACCAGGACGAGGTCCAGGATGTTGCTCAGGAAGCCTTTATCAAGGCCTGGCGCGCGCTGCCCCGATTCCGTGGAGACAGCGCCTTTTATACCTGGCTTTACCGTATCGCGGTCAATACCGCCAAGAACCACCTGGTGTCGGCCGGCCGCCGGCCGCCGGGCTCTGACCTGGACGCTGCAGAAGCCGAACAGTACGCCGGTGCAGAAATGCTGCACGAGATTGGAACCCCGGAGTCCCTCGTGTTGTCAGAGGAACTGGAGGCGGTCATTCATGCAGCGATTAATGAGCTGCCTCAGGAGTTGAAGACGGCCGTGACCCTGCGTGAATTCGAGGGCCTCAGCTACGAGGACATTGCGGTCGTCATGGAATGCCCGGTGGGCACAGTTCGGTCCCGGATTTTCCGGGCCAGGGAAGCAATTGACACAGCTGTTCGCCCGCTATTGGGCTCACAGCGCGGCGATAAAGGGTGAGAGTATGAACAGGGATTTGGAAACGCTGTCCGCGTTCCTTGACGGTGAAACCAGCGAGTTGGAAACCCGTCGGGTAATGCGTGATATCGACGATAGCGAGCTGGAAACGCTGGCTCGCTGGCAGTTGGCCAGTGACGTTATGCATAGCCAGGCCTCCATGGCGGTGCCGGCGGGCTTTAATGCCAGCCTGTCTGCTGCGCTGGCAGAAGAAACCTTGCCTGCTCGCCGCCCTGCATGGCTGGGCGGCATGGCGCGCCTGGCGGTAGCCGCGTCTGTGGCTGCGGCTACGGTGGTTGGCTGGCAGACCTGGGAAGGCAGCCAGGCGGCGAATGGGTCAGCAGCACCGGCTCTGGCCGCTGCGGCGCCGGATAACCGCATCAACCGTCCATTCGCTGAAACGTCCCTGGTGTCCCAGGCGTTCAAAACCAGCAATGTGACGGCGACCCCTGCTACTGCGGTGCCGGTCTCCCAGCCCCGTGTGAATAACATGCTGCTGCGTCATAGCGATTTCGCTGCGCGCCATAGCGGCCAGGGGATGATGCCCTTTGCCCGGCTGGTCAGCATGGACGCCCGTCACGGGGCCCGCTAACGGATGATGCTTCGAGCTCTTGCCTTTTCTCTGACTCTCTGCTCGCCGGTGGTGGCGCTGTCTGAAGTGGCGCTGGCGAATCCCTCGCCAGCGCAGGACCAGCTCCAGTCCATGGCGCAGGCCAATCGCTCCCTCAATTACACCGGCCGTTTCCTTTATCAATTCGGTGCTGAAGTCAGCACTATGGAAGTGAGCCATGCGGTGATTGGTGGCCGTGAGTTCCAGCGGTTGACCCACCTGGATGGCCGGCTGGTAGAGGTGTTGCGCCGGGGTGATGAGGTGGTGTGCCTGCATCCAAACGGCACCTTGACTCGGATTAATCGCAAGCAGGCCGGCCCGCTGGGGCTGGGTGAGCGTATCGCTCACGATGTGCCCGAACAGTACAATATTCTGGTGGATGGCGATGGCCGTGTTGCTGGTCGTGCGGCTACGCGCATGCGTGTGGCGCCGCTGGATACCCATCGCTACGGCTACCGCCTGTGGCTCGATAATGAGAGTAATCTGCTGCTTAAATCGGAAGTGGTTGATGGCAGTGGTGTGGCGCTGGAGCGGGTGGAATTTGTTACCTTGACCTTGGCCGCGCCGCTTACCGAGCAGGATTTTTCCATCCCTGAAACCGTGAAAG
>NZ_LWFX01001126.1:0-1984 GCF_001635175.1 Alcanivorax sp. HI0083
AGATATGTCCATCCATCGAAAAAGCGCAACAACGAGTGCGGGCCAGCCTGGATGACCCGAAGCACCCGTTCGGGCATAAAGGCGCGGCCTGAAGCGCACACCTGCTGCGCCTTGCCTCTCGGAAAGGGAACCACCCTGACCATCAAGACAAGACGCAACAGCTGCACGCTTCAGGCCACGCTGAGCATGCAAGGAGTTTTTCAGAGGTTCCCTAGCGTTTTTTCATGATTTCCCCCTTACTTTTGGCAAAGGCGGCAAGATTAATACCTAAGCCTCAGATGGAAAATCTTTTTCATATCATTGCGATATTACTTACACGCTTTTGAGAGATTTCGCACTGGCGACACCCATCACCCCCATACATCCCAGCACCAGCAACGCCCAGCCGTTACCCAACATGGCCACCGCCGCACTGATACCGCCAACTGCCAGCAACAGCACGCCAATCACGGTATTGCTCACCGCCGTGTAATCGGTGCGCTTGGTGCCGCCCGCCATGTCCACCATGTAGGTCTTGCGGCCGATACGCACGCCGGCATGAGCAATGGCCAGGATGAAAAAGGCCACCGGGTACAACCAGTGCATGCCCTCTGCCTGCACACCGGACACCGACACCGCACCCGCCACCACACACACCAGCGCTGCCAGGGTGCCGCCACGGATCATGACGGCACGACTGGAGCTGTCTGCCATATAGCCCCACACCGTGGCACTCACCGCACTGGCCAGGCTCGACGCCAACACGAAACTCCCCAGCAGCAACGCCAGGCTGGACTGCTCTTTCGCCAGTAACACCAGAAACGGCGACGCCAATGACGACGCCATCAGCAAGGCACGGGTCATCACGAAGCGTCGGAAGGGCACATCGTCCTTCAACAGGGACAAGCTGTTCCAGGCCTCGCGCAGGGCGTTGCTGCCGCCCTCGCTGGCACCGGGATATTCATCCACGGACAGAAACACCAGCGCAGCCACCAACCAGGCCGCACCGGCACCGGCCAGCAGTGCACTGTAGAACAGGATGGAAGGGTCGCTGTCGCCACGGAAGATCAGCAGCGTCAGCCCGAAGGTCAGCGCGCCGGACAGCGTGGCCGAAAGGCCGGTGAGCCGGCCACGGCGGGATTTGGGAATACACTTGCCCTGCACATCCTTCATGGACACGGAACAGAAGCCCCGGCTGATGCTAAAGAGCACCAACAGGCCGACAATCGCCCACCCCGCAGCCAGGCCGTCCAGCAGCCACACCACCAACGCCATGCCCAGCACAGACAATCCCTGCAGCGCCGCCCCAAGCACCCAGAAGCCCTTACGCACCGGGTAGCGACGCACCAGTGCGCCGATCATCAACTGAGGAATCAACGAACCGGACTCACGAATGGGCACCAGCAAGGCGGCCAGAGAACCCGGCGCGCCCACCGCGCTGATCAGCCAGGCCAGCACGGTTTTCGGGTTGATCAACAGGTCACCGACCTTGGTCAGGGTATTGGCGGCGATAATGCGAAAGAAGTTGCCCGGCACCTCCCGGCAAGCGTCCTCACTAATGTCTGTACAGGTGCGCGCATCTTCATCGTTGGCCACTTTTTCATACAACGCGTCCACTACCGACTCTTTCTTCATACACTTCCTGATAATCGCTAGACGCCAAATGCCGGATGCCTGACGAAAAACACGCAGCCTGAAATGCTGTCGTTATTCCGACACGCTTTCCCCGCTTTGCGGCGCACAGGGGTTTGACGGGAAAGCAGCAGGCATGGCAGATACGCAGAACCACGAAAATACCGTCCCCAATTGGCAGGATACCATGGCAACCACCGGGCTTTGATTGCGCCGCCACCGGGCGGGCTTTAGACTTTGCGACATCTCTTGCTAGCGAGTCATCATGTCGCCACAGAATCCCGACGTCTTGCCCCATGCCGCCGCCGGCTCCGTAGGGCTGATCGAGCCACAGGTCACCACTTCGACACCCCGTTGGAGCTGGAATGTGGCC
>NZ_LWFX01001127.1:0-3812 GCF_001635175.1 Alcanivorax sp. HI0083
GATCAGCACAATGCCCCAGTGCCCACCCCAGCCAGTGAGGCTGTCGGCACTGAGTGCAAAGCCTGCGTTATTAAACGCCGACACCGCATAGAACAGGCTGTGAAACGTGCCCTGACCCCAACCCAGTGCGGGCACCCAGACACACATTAACAGCGCCATGCCCACCGCCTGCACCACCACAACCACCACCACAATCCGGCGGATCAGCCAGGCGATATCACTGACCCGGCTGTAGTTCATGCAATCACGAATCAACTGCTGCTCACCGATACCCAGCCGATGCCCAATGGCCAGCAAGGTGGCCGCCGCAAAGGTCATGATGCCAATGCCGCCGGCCTCGATCAGCAGTAGCAATACCCACTGGCCGAACAGGGTGAACTGGCTGCCCACATCCACCACCGACAGGCCCGTCACCGTCACCGCAGAGGTAGCGGTGAACATGGCCTGCAACCAGCTGATTGGCGAATGGGTGGCGATAGGCAACTTGAGCAGCAACGCGCCCAATACGATTAACAAGAAAAAGCTGCCGGCCAGCGCCACAGGCGGAGACACCAGCGGCTTGTGCGTATGGGGACGGGAAACACCAAAACGGCGTGCGAACCAGGGTCTCATTGCGCTTTGGAAAACCGCAACAAGTCGTGCAACGTGCCCATCAGCACCATCTGGTCTTTCTCTTGCAATTCCAGCCCTTCGAACGGCGCTTGCCACACCTGGGTGCCGCGCTTGACCAGCGCCAGGCGCAGCTCTTCATCCTTCAGCGGCAACTCGGATGCGGTCATCCCGGCAAACCGTTTGTCGACCTTCACCTCTACCACCAGCCAGTCATTACCCAGGGAAATATAGTCGAGCATTTCCGGGTGCACGATGGTCTGGGCAACGCGGATGCCCATTTCATGCTCCGGGTGAATAATCCGGTTGGCCCCCAGGCGCGACAGAATCCGGTGATGCGGTTCACTGATCGCCTTGACCCACACCTGTTTCACCTCCGCACTTTTCAGTGCCAGAGTGGTCAGGATGCTGGCTTCCAGGTTTTCACCAATGGCGACCACCACCGCATCAAAGGCCGGGAAATCCAGTTCGGCCACCACCTTGTCACTGGTGCCGTCAGCGATCAGGGTTTGTGACAGCTTGTCAGCGTAATACTCCACCCGCTCACCATCGATATCCACGCCCATGACATCGTGCCCCAGGCGCGTCAATTCCTGCGCAATGGTGGAACCAAAACTGCCCAAACCGATCACAGCATACTGGTGCTTCACAGGCCCTCCTTGCTCGAAGCAGTGGCAATAGCAAAAGTCTGCACCTTTTATTTGCCGCTGTCATGGCGGCAATCCGGGCAACCGTAAGAACAGTTTTTTTCGGTTTTTTTGTCGTTATGTGCCGCACCCCGACAACAACGGCGTTATGCTCTGTGTCGCCTTTTTCCGTTTGATGGTGGAGACCCCATGCCCTCGATTCGCGCCGCCCTGTTTGCCAGTGCCACCCTGCTCGCCAGCCCTGCCAGTTATGCCCTGGACAACGCCGAGTTTGAACAATGCATGGCCCAATTACGGGCCCAGGCCGATGAGGCGGGCATCCCGGCCCAGGTGATCAGCCGCAGCCTGAATACCGTCAAACTGAACGAGCGGGTGATTGAGCTGGATCGCAGCCAGCCGGAATTCACCAGCAGTTTCTCGGACTATTACACCCGCCGGGTCAGCGAAACCCGCATCGAAACCGGCCGTAAAAAGTATCGCGAACAACAGCCCCTGCTACAGGCACTCACCCGCGAATACGGCATCCCCGGTCACTACCTGGTCGCTTTCTGGGGGCTGGAAACCAATTACGGCGGCTTCCTGGGCAGTATCCCGGTGCTGGATGCACTCAGCACCCTGGCGTGCGAAGGCCGTCGGGGCGATTACTTTTCCGGCGAGTTGATGAACGCTTTGCGCATCATTCAGTCCGGGGATGTGGAGGCCGACCAGATGGAAGGATCCTGGGCCGGCGCCATGGGCCAGACCCAATTCATGCCCGCCATCTTTCTCAAGTACGCGATCGATCACGATGGTGACGGTCGTCGTAATCTATGGAAAAGCGAAGAAGATGCGCTCGCCTCCGCGGCCAACTTTCTGCAGGGGCTGGGCTGGCAACGGGAACAGCGCTGGGGAAGGGAAGTCACGCTGCCTGACGATTTCGATTTCCAGCTAACCGGTTTCGCCCATCAACGCAGCCTCAGCGACTGGGCCAAGCTGGGTGTGCGTATGCCCGATGGTCAGCCCCTGCCTCAGGCCGAGATGGAAGCGGCGCTGGTGGTCCCCTCCGGCCATAACGGCCCGGCCTTTCTCGCCTACCAGAATTTCCGCGTGATCATGGGCTGGAACCGGTCAGAGTCCTATGCCATTGCGGTGGGTCGGCTGGCGGACCGCATTGCCGGCGGCGGCGCGCTCCACCAGGCTCCCGTTCCTGCCCCCAGACTGAATCGCGAGCAGGTCACCAAGCTTCAAAAAACGCTGAATGAACAAGGCCATGATGCGGGCGCGGAAGACGGCCTGCTCGGCCCCGGCACCCGCCAGGCCCTGGNCCGTTACCAGCAGGCCAATGGCATGGTGGCGGACGGTTTCCCGGACCAGGAAGTGCTCAACCAGATCGGCGTCCTCCCTTAACAGGCTGCTGAAAACCCGTTGCGTGCTCAGCAAAGACGTCGCCGGCGGCGACACAACAGCCGTCGTGAAAAGCACGTTTCGAAAGGCAAAACCTGAAAGCGCGGAAATGGCAGGTTTTCGAACGCGAAACCCGGCCCCCGAAACGGTTTTATCGGGTCAGTGCCCGGGCCAGGGCACTGACCCCATCCTCGATGGTGTCGTCCGGCAGGGCACCGAACCCCAGTAGCACGCCCGGCATCGCCGGTTCTGCCATATATAAAGCCTCCAGCGACATGGCGGTAACGTCCTCTTTGATCAAGGCGTCAGCCAAGTCCCTCACCGGCGGCGTGCGCACTGCAATATGCAACCCGGCCATCTGCGGCAGAACCGTCAGCGCCGATTGCCCCCGCAATGCAGCAAGCAGTTTTTCACGGCGTAATGCATAGCGGCGCTGCATCCGCTTCAAGTGACGGGCAAAGTCGCCCTCCTGGATCAGATAGCCCAGCGCACGCTGGGTCAGGTCGTTACTGCTTGAGTCGGTCAGCGACTTGGCCTGCAACAACGCAGCCTGCAAACCGCCCGGCATCACTATGTACCCCATACGAAAACTGGCATGGAGCACTTTTGAAAAGCTGCCCAGATACGCCACCTGCTGATGATGATCCAACCGCTTTAACGCCTCCAGTGGCCGCCCTTCAAAACGAAACTCGCCGTCGTAGTCATCCTCCACTATCAGCATCTCGGTAGCACGGGCCCGCTCCAGCAATGCCAAACGCCGGGAAAGGCTCATCGGCATGCCCAACGGAAACTGGTGCGATGGGGTTACATAAACCAGGCGTGCCTGATCTGGAATGCGATCAACACACAGCCCTTCCTCATCCACCGGCACAGGGATCACTGTTGCCCCAACCGCCTCGAACACTGCCCGGGCAGGCGGGTAGCCCGGCTCTTCCATTGCCACGCAATCCCCGGGAGCCAGGCGCACCCGCGCCAACAGATCCAGCCCCTGCTGCGCGCCTTGCGTAATCAGCAATTGATCCGCGCTGCATGGCAGCCCACGGCTGTAGCCCAGATAATCGACCAGCCCCAGGCGCAGACGCAGATCCCCCTGCACCTCACCATAAAGCAACGTCTCCGCCTGCTGATCCCGTACCGCCCGGTGCAGACAGCGCCGCCACGCCTGCCACGGCA
>NZ_LWFX01001128.1:0-2863 GCF_001635175.1 Alcanivorax sp. HI0083
TCTACAAGCTGCTCCAGCGCTGCAGAAATAGCCCCAGCTCCCATAAGTTCCGCTTCAAGAACCCTCTCTACTCACTGGATGCGAGTGCCATCAACCTGTCCCTCAAGCTGTTTCCCTGGGCTGCCCACCGGCCGGATACCTGCAACGTGAAGCTGAGTGTCGGACTCAACCATGGCACCCATGTGCCGGAGTTCGTTGCACTGAGCGATGGCAACGAGAACGACCTCGTGAAAGGGCGTGAATTTCGCTTCCCCAAAGGCAGCATCGTCGCCTTTGATAAGGGGTATGTGGATTACGGGTGGTATAAGTCACTGACAGATAATGGGGTTTTCTTCGTGACACGCTTGCGTCCGAACTCCATCTATCAAGTACTGGAGCGCAAGGAATGCGACAAAAGCCAGGGCGTCACCAGCGACCAGATCATCCAGTTAAATAGTGCTCATGCCTTAAAGCGTGGGGCTCCACGGCTGCGGAGAGTGGGTTATTACGACAAAGAAAGCGGCAAGCGCTACGTGTTCATTACCAACCACTTCGGGCTATCTGCCGCCACCATCGCGGCGATTTACAAAGATCGTTGGCGGATCGAGATCTTCTTCAAGACGATCAAGCAGAACCTGCAGATCAAAGCCTTTGTGGGCACCTCTCGCAATGCTGTACTCAGCCAAATCTGGATCGCTATGATTACCTACCTGCTAGTGGCCTTTGCTCGCCATAGTGCCAGAGAAGGGTGGCCTGTTCAGAGGATCATGCGCGTGCTGCAACTCAATCTATTTGATCGCCGAAGCCTGAAAGACATCCTTCATCCTGAGCCTGACAGGCACAAAAAAAGCGAACCTCAAATGAGGTTCGCTTTATGAGGCTGCCAACTGTGGGACAGCAGTGGGCCAATTGGCCGGACTTTTTCATGTTCGGCTACCGGGGGCGTTACTGTCCCTTGGCGGCCTCGTCGAAGGCGGACAGCAGGGCATTGAGTGACTGCTCACCCCGTGCGCCCACTTCATCAATGTAGATCTGACGTACCGGTTTGGCCTTCTTGCGGAAGGCGTCACGCTGGGCCTCGGTCAGTTCAACAATGTTGATGTCGCTCTTTTCCTTGATGGTTTCCAGCCGTTCTTCGTTGTACTGGGTCTGGATATCATGGCCTTCGCGCACCAGGGTCTTGGTGATGCCGTCGATCATCTTCTGCTGGTCCGCAGACAGGCCGTCGTACCAGTCGGCGTTGCCGATCAGGGTGGCGACGAACTGGGATTGCTGCGCAAAGATCATGTAGTCCTGCACTTCGTAGAACGCCATTTCCTCGTGGGCAAACACCGGCTGGATGTTGCCTTCCGCCTGGCCCTGCTGCAGCGCGCTGTACAGTTCGCCGTAGGCTATAGAGGTGGGGGAGGCGCCATAGGCCTTGTAGGTGGCCCGCAGCAGGCTGTTGTCCATCACGCGGATGCCCAGGTTTTCGATGTCATCCGGGGTGTTGATGGCCTTGTTGGTCGTCCACACCTGATAGCCTTCCGGCAATTCCGCCAGCGGTACCAGGCTGCGCTTGCGGAATGATTCCTGCCAGGCTTTGCTTTTCAGGAAGGTGTCGCTGTTCAGGCCTTGTGCGGTTACCCATTGATCGCTGGGCATGATGTAGTTCAGGTTGAGCAGCTGGCTTTCCGGTACGGTGCCGCCCAGGGCGCCGGAACCAAAGCCCAGCTGAATGGCACCGCCCTGGATCGCGTCATACAACGCGGAGTAGCTGGAGCCCCATTTGCCATAGGGGAGCAGTTGAACGTCAATCTCCCCGTCACTTTTTTCTTTCACCAGCGCTTTGAAACGTTCGGCGTAACTGTGCTGAACACTGCCTTCAATTTCCTCCAGGCCAAAACGCCAGGTGTCGGCGTTGACGGTGGTGGTCGTGGCGGCAAGAAAGCCAAAAGTAGCGGCGCAAATAAATCGATTAAGTCGCATGCCTTTACCTTGATATTGCTTGTGGGTGCCAATCACTACATTGCATCGGGGCAGGGCTGTCAAGGGAACGGCCTGCAACGCTGGCACCTCGGCAGGCTTGATGCGACCATAGGCAATGTTTCCCGGCGCGTTCCCGTCTGTGTGAGTTTTCCTGGCGGGAAATGCACAGGTAAAAGGTGATTGGGTGTATCGAGAGGGCAAGGCATTGATCAGACACATTCTGCGTACCGGTCTATTGGGCATGCTGCTGGCGCTGGCTGGCAGTCTCTGGGCAGAACAGCAGCCCGGTTCGCCTGAGCAAGTGCCGAGAGCGGAGGCCCAGAGTGAGATCGAAAAAGGGCCGGTGATTTCCCAGTTCCGGGAAAACTGGATCCTCGGTGAGCTGCGAGCCCTGCGCCAGGACATGATGGAATACCGCAACCAGATGAACCTGCTGGTCACCGACCGGGAGCTGGAAGTGGCCGACAAGGCCATGGGGTACGCCACTAATACCGTCACCTACTTCTTCTACCTGATCGCCGGTGCCGCCTCGATTCTCGCCCTGGTCGGCTGGTCCACCATTCGTGACCTGAAAGACAACGTGCGGGTATATGCGGAAAAGGAAATGGCGCGTCTGACCAGCGAGTACGAATCCCGCCTGGCGGACCTGGAGCGCGAGCTGCGCCGCAAATCCCTGTCCATCGCCGAGAACCAGGAAGAAATCGAGCGAACCAACGACATTCACAGCCTGTGGCTCAAGGCCACCAAGGAGCCCAGTGCTCAGGCCAAGATTGAGCTCTACGACCGGATTCTGGAATTGCGCCCGGATGATCCGGAAGCGCTGGCCTGGAAAGCCGATGCGGCTCTGGAGCTGGGCGAGCAGCGCTGGGCGCTGAGCCTGTGCGACCGGGTGCTGGAAGTGGACGAGGAAAACTCC
>NZ_LWFX01001129.1:0-2244 GCF_001635175.1 Alcanivorax sp. HI0083
TGTATGCAGGCCGTTCTCTTTGAGCTCGGCCAGGGCCTTGCCGCCACTGCCATAGGGCCCCAGACGCAGGCCCAGATCGATGATGCCGGTGTCACCCAATTTGCGGACAAAGCGGTCAGTGGCCGCCACCTTCAAGCGGCTGCGTCGACTGCGTGCCTTAAGCCGATTCAACCGCGTAGTGAGCCCGAGCAGGATTTCCCAGTCGTGCAGCATGCCCTCCGGGCGAGGTACCAGAGGTGGCGTGTATTTCACTACATTGCGCACTGACACCGCCTGGAAAATGGGGTCAAACTGGCCATGCTCCAGCTGCCCGGTGGGCGGCAGAATAATGTCGGCATGGCGGGTGGTCTCATTGATATAGAGATCAATACTGACCATGAAATCCAGCCCGGCCAGGGCCCGGTCCAGCTTGCTGCCATCCGGGCAGGACAACACCGGATTGCCGGCATGGGAAATAAAGGCCTTCACTTGCCCCAACCCCGGCGTGAGCATTTCATCGGCCATGGCGGTCACCGGGAATTCACCGCCGAATTCCGGGTAACCGTTTACCCGGCTGCGGTAACGGTCGAAGCTGCCGGTATCACCGCTAAGGGCACTCATGGCGACGATATCAAAGGCCGGGTTGGTGAACATCACGCCCCCTTCCCGATCCAGGTTGCCGGTGAGGATATTGATCACGTAGACCAGCCAGGCGCTGAGCGCACCATGGGCACTGGTGGTGACGCCCACCCGGGAATAGACCGCCGCGCTGGGCGCGTTGGCGATGTCACGGGCGAGCTTGCGGATATGATCGGCAGAGAGCCCTACCGCGGTTGTCACTTTTTCAGGGGTCCACGGTGCTACCAGCTTTTCCAGGGTTTTCTTGCCATCGAGCAGGGACTCGAGGCGGCCCGGCGCCACCAGCAATTCCGTGTACATGACCTGAACCAACGCCAATAACAGGTACACATCAGTGCCTGGGCGCACGAAATGATGCTCGTCCGCCACCCGGGCGGTTTCGGTGCGACGCGGGTCCACCACCACCAGTTTGCCGCCGCGCTTTTGCAGCGCCTTGAACCGGTTCTTGACGTCGGGAACCGTCATGATGGAGCCGTTGGAGGCCAGCGGATTGCCGCCAATAATCATGAAGTAATCGGTGCGGTCGATATCCGGGATGGGAAACAGCGCTTGGTGGCCGAACAGCTGATACGTCGCAAGTTGATGGGGCAGCTGGTCTGCCGAGGTGGCACTGTAACGCTGGCGGGTGTTGAGCGCCTGGGTAAACGGCAACAGGGTAAACAGGGCACCGTGATTGTGGGCTGTGGGGTTCCCCAGGTACAGGGACACCGCATTCTTGCCATGCTCCTGTTGTATCGCGTGGAGTCGCTGGGCGGTTTCCTCCAGGGCCTCATCCCAACTGATCGGCACCCAGCCATCGGCGGTACGTTTCACCGGGTGGCGCAGGCGGTCCGGGTCGTTGTGCAGATCCTGCAGGGCCACCGCCTTGGGGCAAATATGACCACGGCTGAACGGGTCGGCCTTGTCCCCGCGAATGGCTTGTATGTCATCGCCGCAGTGCTCTATCTCGATACCGCACATGGCTTCGCAAAGATTGCAGGTGTGATAGTGCAGGTGCTTCATCCTTGGCCCCGTTCGTTGCGTTGAGAGTCCTTGTTTATCAGATTCACGGCAAGAAGGCGCGGTGGATGTGCGGTTTTACGGCGCGCAAAGGATTGGCCGGCGTAATTGCGTGTAGCATGCCTGCGTGAAGCATCTCACTTACCCAGCACTTTGAAGCGCTGCTTTAACCGAAAGCCCTGATCATCCACCAGTGTCAGGGTATGCCAGCCGGGCTCGGCGGTGAGTGCCCATTCGTGGAAATGCCGGGTCTCGCCCAGATAAGCAGCATCCAGATGCCAGTACAGCCTGGCGTCAGCCCGTTGATGAACGGCACGAAATACCGCCCGCCCCAAGCGGCCATTCAGTTCCACCGGAATATAAATGGCCGTGCCCGCATGGGGATAGATCAACGCCATGGGCGGCTCGCTGTTCATGGCCCTGGCGCCGGCCAGACAATCATCCCGCCAGGCGGGCAAGGGCCGGTAGTGCGGGTGGCGGCGCTGGTAGAACCAGGCCTGCCCTGGCGGCAGCACAAACCAGTCCTGGTGGCGCATGTCGCTGACCGGCTCACACTGGCTATGCACCCGCTGGCCGTTGCTATCCAGATGCACGCGCACATGGTACGGCGTCACGGTTTCAAAATGG
>NZ_LWFX01001130.1:0-14036 GCF_001635175.1 Alcanivorax sp. HI0083
CTAGGTATCGTCGGTCTGAGGTGCAACTCAGCCGATGGATTCTTTATCGGCGTATGAATAGGTGCGGGGTGGGGCCAAATCTCCTACCGTCTGTACCCTTGGGTCAGATGCTCCTTTGGTCCCTCCACCCCGGCAAGTCCTGCATGGTTGCAGGAAGAGCATTCAAACATACAAGCACCGTTTAGGGTGCGAACCGAGCGAAGCGAGGACATCGTCCGGAGGACGATCAAAGCTAGAAGCTAGAAGCCACAAAAAAACCGCACCCCTTCGGGCGCGGTTTTTTTGTAGAGAACTCAACGCTCAGCTGGGCCTCTCAATCACGAATTAACGACCTTCGTGTTGCAGCGTGTTGCGTGAAGCGTGCTGCGTCTCTTCTTACACCATTTCCAGATCCAGGGCCTGCTGGCAGACCCGCGCGGTGCGGATCACGTGCAGCTGCTTCGGCGACAGATCTTCCGGCAGTTCCACGGTGCTGTGGTCCTGGTGGATCTTGATCGGGCCGATCAGGCGGCTGGGCAGTTTGGCTTCGTTGGCAATGGCGCCAACGATGTTGCCCGGCTTCACACCGTGGTCGTGGCCGACCTTGATCCGGTAGCGGCGCATGGTCTTGTCGCTGCGACCCTTGTCGTTGCGGTGGCGAGGGTTGCCTTCCCGGCGACTGCCCGCATGGGCGGATTCGCGACGGCGCGGCTCTTTCACCATTTTCGGTTCTTTCAGAATCAGCGGCTCACGCTTGAACATCATGGTGGCCAGGGCGGCCGCCATGTCGTTGTCGCTGATGTCCATGGCGTCACGCAGCTGGTTGACCAGCGCGCGGGCTTCATCAACGTTGGCTCCAGAGGTGAACCCGGCCAGCTGTTCCTGGAAGCGGGCAATGCGCTTGGCATTCAGGTCATCCACGGACGGCAGCGCCATCTTTTCGATGCTCTGACGGGTAATGCGCTCGATCTGACGCAGCACGTGTTGTTCGCGACGGGCCACAAACAGGATGGCGTCACCCTGGCGACCGGCACGGCCGGTACGGCCAATGCGGTGTACGTAGGCTTCCGGGTCGCCGGGCATGTCGTAGTTCACCACGTGGGTGATCCGCGGCACGTCCAGACCGCGAGCGACCACGTCGGTGGCGATCAGCAGGTCAAAACGCTTGTCTTTCAGGCGCTGTACGGTTTTTTCCCGCTGCTGCTGGGGAATATCGCCGTTCAGGGCTTCGGCACGCAGGCCGCGACGGTTCAGCTGCTCAGCCAGTTCCAGGGTGGCCTGCTTGGTGCGCACGAAAACCAGCACGGCATCGTGTTCTTCGGCTTCCAGAATCCGGCATACGGCGTCGAGCTTGTTCAGCCCGGCCACCGGCCAGTAGCGTTGGCGAATGGTGGTGCCGGTGGTGGCGCCGCCATTGTCGATGCGAACCAGTTTGGGTTGCTTGAGGTGCTGGTCGGCAACCTTGCGAATAACCGGCGGCATGGTGGCGGAGAACAGCGCCAGCTGGCAGTCATCGGGAGTACGTTCGAGTACCCATTTCACATCGTCGATGAAGCCCATGCGGAGCATTTCATCGGCTTCATCCAGCACCAGGGCTTTCAGGTTGTTCAGTTTCATGGAGCCGCGTTCCATGTGATCCATGACGCGACCGGGGGTGCCGACAATAACCTGGGCGCCGCCGCGCAGGCCTTTCAGCTGGGTGCGGTATTCACCGCCGCCGTAAATGGGCAGAACCTGCAGACCTTTAATGTCTTTGGCAAATTCTTCACACGCAGTGGCGACCTGGATAGCCAGCTCGCGGGTAGGGGCCAGGATCAGCATCTGCGGTTCACGCAGGGTCGGATCCAGACGGGCCAAAAGGGGCAATGAAAACGCAGCCGTTTTACCTGTGCCGGTTTGTGCCTGGCCCAGAAGATCGTGTCCATCCAGCAACAGCGGGATGGCTTGCGCCTGAATCGGCGAAGGCTGCTCGAAGCCCTGACGGGCGATCGCAGTGAGCAGAACCTCGGGCAGGCCTAAAGAGGCGAACCCGGAACGGGAATCTGACATGTAGTACCTATGGATTAGGGGGAGGGGCCGAGTGAGGGTCGGCGAGGGCGCGAAGTATACGCAGGTAACGGGAGAATTGCACGTTTTTTCGCCAATTACCCGGGAGGAACGAAAGCGGGCAGGGCGGGTGGTTTACGGGGCGTCAGCGCGGGAATTCGTGCGAGGTGAAGGGGGTAATGGTACGGAATGACAGGGCTGGCGGGGAAGATGTCGCCCGGCCCTGCCGGGCCGGGCGACGTCTGAGCGGGCTTACATGGGCAGGACTTCAACGGTGCCCAGATACTGCAGGTAGCGTTCAGCGGCTTTGGGGTTGCTGACGTTCTTGTCGCCGGTGCCGGCTTCCAGGAAATAGCGGCCGGCGGCGGGCCACTGAATGTTGACGATGCCCTTGTCATCGCTGGTGACGGACCAGTCTTCCTGGCTGTCACGGTAGCGGGTGCCGCCGGGAACCAGTTCCACCTTGATGCCGGCAGCCGGTTCGCCGTCCAGCAGCAGTTTCCACTGGGCGGTTTCGCCAGCGTAGAGGTCATTGGGGTGAGTCAGCAGTTCCAGCTCCAGGCCTTTGCCGGTGGGTTTCAGGCCGGTTTTATTGGGCGCGCCCAGGGTGGCATAGGTTTCCAGGCGGTTGAGCACTTCCAGCAATTTGACGTCAGTGGCGCCTTTGGGCAGCTCTGCCAGCAGCTTGTCAGCGTCTCTACCCCGGTTGCGCTGGCGTTCGCCATCCACTTTATAGGATACAAAATAGCCGGGCTGGGCCACGCTGATCCGGTAGCTGCCTTCCTGTTCCAGCTGCACGTCAAACACGCTGCGGGTGTGCATTTTGGTGGCGTTGTCCACGGTGGCGGGCTTGCCGTCCGGGCCGGTGACTTGCAGACCGTCGACGGGGTAGGCCCGCTCGAAACCGAAGATTTCATTGGAAATGCTGGCGTCCACGGTAATCCACTGAGGCTCGGACACCGTGGTGTGGCTGGGCAGTAGCCACAGCTTGTGGGCCTGGGCGGGCAGGGCGGTGGTCAGCACCAGGGCGGCCAGCGCGGCTTGATGGAAACGGACTCGGATCATGGTGGTGCTCCTTGAGTAGTCGGTGTTATTGAGAGACGGTCAGGGTCACGGTGCCCAGTTCGTCGGTGCCTTTAACCTGTTGCTGCTGCGGTGTTTCTTCGGCTGGCCACCGGAAGGGCAGTTTCACCACTTCGCGGCCCCCCACTTCCCGGGCGGCTTCCACTACCAGGGTGTACTCACCCGCAGGCAGCGATTGCAGGGCGTCCAGTTTGCTGAAATCCACGGTGTGCGTGCCCGGTGAGCGGGTGGCGCCGGTGAGGCCGTCATAGGGGGCGGACTGGCTGCGACCGGTGCGTCGCCACCACTGGCGGATATCCTTGAGCCATTTTTCCTGGTCGTCGTACCACAGCCCCAGCGGTTCCAGGGTGCTGCGATCGGCGTTTTCCACCCAGAAGGCCACATAGGGGGCGTGGTATTCGGCCACGCGCTTGCGGGGGACTTCCACGTCCACCGAAAAGGTATCCGCGAGGGCCTGGCTGGTTAGCAGGGGGAGCAGAGTGAGGTAACGCAAACGCATGGGAAGGTCCTTTCTTGTCTTACATGGCGGTGTTTAGTGCATGAAAAACACGATCAACAGCCAGGGCAGCACCAGCCCGGCCACGGTGACCGGCCAAGTGGCCGGGCGCCGTTTGGCGTGAAGCATCATCAGGCCCAGGCCGGTGAACGCGAAAAGCAGGCTGGCCACGGCAAAAATATCGATAAACCAGATCCACACGGTGCCGGTGTGGCGGCCTTTGTGCAGGTCATTGAAAAAGGCGATCCAGCCCCGGTCCGTGGTTTCTGCGATTACCGTACCGTTAGTCATATCAATGGCGAGCCAGGCATCCCCGCCGGGGCGTGGCATAGGCAGGTAGATTTCGTCGGCGGCCCATTCCGGTTCCCCGCGGGTGTGCAGCAAATCCATTTTCTGCGCCAGCCATTGCTGGACGGCGGTGGGCAGCTGGCCGCTCTTTTGCTCCGCAAGCTCGGATAACAGCTCGGCGGGTAGCTCACCCTGATGTTCGCGGATGACCGGATCGGCGCTGATCTGGCTGGCGTGGTTGAGGGTAATGCCGGTCAGGCTGAACAACACCAGGCTGATCAGGCAGATCGCAGAGGTCACCCAGTGCCACTGGTGGAGTTGTTTCAGCCAGAAGGCTTTGCGTTTTTTATTCACGGTGGAGCTCAGGTCATTCACAACAGAGGGAGAGATGTTAATGAGAATGGTTATGTTTAAATACTGCTATCTTCGTAAAGAATGTAATGACTGGCGGGTTGCCTGAATTCTGTTCAAAAAAAGCTGGCCTAGATAAATGATAATTCTTATCATTCGTGAATGAATGCCATTGCTCAAATTCCCGCACGCTTGCTGGTTATCGAAGATGATTCGGTACTCAGCGGCCATCTGCACGACTACTTTTCAGAGCGTCACTACCTGGTATCGCAGTGTTCGGATGGGCCTGCGGGCCTGGAGGCTGCGGCCTCCGGCGATTATGACCTGGTGTTGCTGGATATCCTGTTGCCGGGACTCAATGGGCTCGAGTTGCTTAACGCCCTGCGTCAGCAAAGCCCGGTGCCGGTGATTGTGGTGTCTGCGTTGGGCGATGAACAGGCGCGCATTCAAGGCCTCATCAACGGGGCGGATGATTACCTCCCCAAGCCGTTCAGCATGGCCGAATTGGCGGTGCGGGTGGATGCGGTGTTGCGCCGGGTGGCGCTGGAACGTGTCCGACCGGAAGACGAAGGGCTGGAATCCGTGGGCAAGCTGGTGCTGCGTGACCATGACCTGGTGGCGCTTTATCGGCACACGAATCTGGGCCTCACCAATACCGAATTCCGTTTGCTGCAAGTATTGCTGGAACATCGTGATACGGTGCTCAGTAAGCCGTTCCTCTACCAGGCGGTATTACACCGCGGTTGCGGTCGCCATGACCGTAGCCTGGATCTGCACATCAGTCATGTGCGGCGCAAGCTGCGCGATGCCGGCGCTCCGGAGTCCGCGGTGCGAACAGTCTGGGGACAGGGCTATACCCTGATCACCGACGCTCTGTGATGTTGAAACGCTATTCCCTTCTTTGGCGCCTGGCGCTGGTTCTGGTGGTTGTTGCGGTGACTACCATGGTGGCAGGCACGCGCATTACCGGTGTCCTGCGCGATGATGCCCAGCGGCTGAACCAGCAGGCGATTGCCATTATGCAAGGTTATGCGGCGGCGGCGGAGCAGGCCTGGTTGACCGGCGGCCAGGCAGGAGTCGATCAGTGGCTGGCGGACATGAGGAGCCGTGAAGCGGGTGATATCGCTGTTATCAGTGCCACAGACCAGTCGCTGAGCAGTGTTCCGTTGACCGAGCAGGAACGGGCCGGGTTGCGCTTTCAGCGTGGCGTGGATAGCCGCATGAGTTTTCGTTACGGCAAAAAGATGCCCTACCTGGGCGTGCCGTTTCCCGTCGCGCCGGAACAGGGCAGCTTGCTGATGCAGTTGCCTCCCCGTTTGCGCCCGGGCACCTACTGGCCATGGGTCGAAAATCTGCTGCTGGTGGGGATGCCCACGTTGTCTGCGTTCCTGCTGGGTGGGCTGTTGTTCTGGCGTGCTCGTGTGCCCTTGAAAGCCCTGCAGGCGCAAGTGCTGGGCTTCAAGGATGATACCCAGGCACGTGTGACCGGCCCGCTGGCAACACGCGGGGATGAGTTCGGGGAGCTGGCCCGCAGTTTCAATCATATGGCGGAACAGGTGTCCGGGATGCTGGATACCCAGCGCCAGCTGCTCAATGACATGTCCCATGAATTGCGCACCCCCTTGAGTCGTTTGTCCGTGGCACTGGAAAGTGACATGAGCGAGGCCGAACTGCGTCAGCGGGTGGACCAGGAGCTGCACCACATGCGCACCCTGGTCGATGACACCCTGGCGCTGGGGTGGCAGGACACCGACACCGGCACCTCCGGCCTGGAATCTCTGTCGCTAACGGCGCTGTGGGACATGATTGTTGAAAATGCGGCGTTTGAAAGCGGCTGGGACAAGCGTCGTTTCCCCTGCGCGCTGCCGGACGATGCGTTGGTGTACGGCAACCTGAATGTGTTGGCCCAGGTGTTTGAGAACCTGGTCCGCAATGCCATTCGCCATTCCCCGGAGCAGGGGACCGTGCAATTGCTTGGGCAATGGGAAGAGGGAACCTGGCACCTGCAGGTAGTGGATCAGGGGCCGGGGGTGCCGGACGACAAGCTCGACCGAATCTTTGCCCCCTTTGTCCGTCTGGACGCCGCTCGGGCTGACCGTAGCGGCTTCGGGCTGGGATTGAGCATTGCCCGGCGTGCGGTGGAGCGGCTGGGCGGTGAACTGTGGGCACACAACGGCACCCCTGGCCTGTGTGTGCATTTGCGCCTGCCCGCCCCGCCACTTGTATAAATTGTAAATCTCCTTTCGTTACAAATAAGAATCAATATCATTCCGTTTCGTGAAGTGGATTCATTACTGCTTCCCGGGCCTTGTATGGCCTGTTTTCCGGGGGATCTGCATCGATTCTTCGCCGCTGGCCTGCCGGGCCGCGCGGTGAAAGGGGGCGGTTTGCACTCCGGTTTGATGTTGTTGCTTACCTTTGAGGAGTAAAGACCATGGGAATGCGTTTGGGGACTTTGGCGTTGGCACTGGCGGCTGCCAGTGGCGCCGGTTGGGCAGACGATGAGGTGCACGAGCTGGGGCAAGTGTCAGTCACGGCGGGTGGTTATGTTCAGCAGGTGGAAGATGCGCCGGCGTCGATCAGTGTGATTGACCGGGAGCAGATCGAAGAGCGCTTCTACCAGGACACCACGGACGCCTTGCGTGATGTCCCGGGCGTGATTGTCACCGGTGGTGGTTCCGGTGATCGCGGTAACGATATCGTGATTCGCGGCATGCCGTCCTCGTACACCCTGATCATGGTCGACGGCAAGCCGGTGTCCACCCGGGAAAGCCGTCCCAACGGCAGCGCCGGGTTCGAGCAGAGCTGGCTGCCGCCGCTGCAGAGCATTGAGCGTATCGAAGTGGTGCGTGGTCCCATGTCCACCCTGTATGGCTCTGATGCCATGGGCGGGGTGGTCAACATTATTACCCGCAAGGTTGAGAAAGAGTGGGGCGGTTCTGTACAGCTGGACGCCATCATCCAGGATGATTCGCGCTCCGGCGATAGCCAGCAGGGCAACTTCAGCCTGAGCGGCCCCTTGAAAGAAGACCTGCTCGGCCTGCAAGTCTATGGCGGTTTTTATAATCGCCAGGAAGACCTGTTTGTGGATGGCTACGAACAGAAAGACCTGCGCAACCTGACTGCGAAATTAAGCCTGACGCCCACGGATAATCATGATTTCTCCGTGGAGGCGACCCGTACCCAGGACAGCCGCCAGGGGCTGATGGGGCGTAGCGCTGCGTCCACCGGTTGTCGCGGTGGCTGTACCGACAGCTTTAGTGACCATAACCGTGAATCTTTCGCGCTGACCCACACTGGCCGCTGGGCTATCGGTACCTCCGATACCTATGTGCAGCGTGAAAAGGCGGAAAACGAAAGCCGCGAAATGACCATCACCAATACCAATGCCAAGACGGCGCTGGTGATGCCCATGGGTAATCATATGGTGACGGTAGGCGCCGATTTCACGGAAGAGAAGCTGGACGACAAAACCTCCAACCGGATCTCCGATCGCACTAACATTGAGTCATCCAAGTACGCCCTGTTTGCGGAAGATGAGTGGATGCTGACTGATACTTTCTCGGTCACTGCGGGGGCCCGCATGGATGATGATGAGAATTTCGGCACCCATGTTAGTCCGCGCCTGTATGGTGTGTGGGGATTCAGCCCGCGATGGACTGTGAAGGGGGGTGTCTCCAGCGGTTTCCGCTCTCCGTCGCTGCGTGAACTAACGCCGGATTGGGGGCAGGTAAGCCGTGGCGGTAACATCTATGGTAACCCGGACCTGGAACCGGAAACCTCGATTAACCAGGAGTTGGGCCTGTACTTCAACGCTGGCCGGGCGCTGATGGCTAACGTGACCGTGTTCCATAACGACTTCAAGGACAAGATTACCCGTATTACCTGCCCCATCAGCATCTGCCCGGACGGTCCGAACCAGTTCGGTTCCGATCCTACCTACCGGGTAAATGTGGATGAAGCGGAAACCCAGGGGGTGGAAGCGGCGTTGTCCACCACGTTGGCGCGGGTGGTGTCCATCAACCTGAGCTATACCTATACCGATTCCGAACAGAAATCCGGGGAATACAAAGGCGAGCCGTTGACTCAGCTGCCGGAACATCTGGCCAGCCTGAACGTGGACTGGCAAGCGACAGATACCGTGTCGCCCTGGGCGACGGTGCGCTATCGCGGCGAGGAAAGCCAGCCGACCACGGGGCCGTCCAGCAGCGCTATTATTGCGCCGTCGAATACGCTGGTGGATGCGGGGGTTGGTTTTCAGCTGACACCGCAGACCAAACTCAACACAGGCATTTATAACCTGGCCGACAAGGAAATCTTCTATGAAGAATACGGCTATGTGGAAGATGGCCGACGTTACTGGTTGGGTGTGGTAACCAACTTCTGAGGTCCGCCTGAGGCATTAGTACCTTATAGAAACAACAACGCCGGCAAATGCCGGCGTTGTGCGTTTTGCTGCGCTCAGGGTTACATTTTTTCCTGAATGCGCGTGCGGAAGTCCGCATCGTATTGGGCCAGTTGGGCAATCTGGTTATAGGTGCGCAATTCCAGGCCACTGTCCTTCACGGCTTCCACCATTTTTTCCTGTGCTTCCTTCTGCACTTTCATGGCTTCTTCAGGCTTGTCTTTTTTGGCCTGCAGTTCCTTGGCATATTTCTGCTGGATGCCGGACATGTCCTTCTGCGCATCGGCAAACGCATCTAGCTGTTTGTCACTGAACTCAGATGCCTTGGGCAGCTGCTGCATTTGCTGTTGCTGCATCTGTTGCTGCTGCTGGGCCTGCGGGGTTTGTGACGCGGGTGCACCGGGTTGCTGTGCGGCTACCGTGCCAGTGAAGGTGGCGGAAATCATCAGGGCGCCGAGCGCCATCATCCGTTTGCTCATGCTTCATCTCCTTGTCAATCGCCCCGAAACTGCCGGGGATTACGGTGTTACCGGAAAATGGCCGAAGCCAAATTACGGCGGCACTGGAAACTCCGACCGCCGTCAGCGTGTAAGTTCGGCCTGAAATGTTAAATCGTGATTCACAGTGAAGCAGTTCGCGTATGCGGTGTGGATCCAGCGCGCTGTTGAGTTCAGACAGTGCTTTCAATTCAGGCGGTTAATCGTTTCAATAAGGGGCAGGAGCGCTACGAATCTGAGACTAGCGGTCTATAACAATCATAACGAGGAGAGCAGGATGCTGAGTTCATTCCCTTTGTCTGCCCGCAACATCGCGCGTGGTGCAGTGTCAGTCGGATTGCTGGCAGGCGCCGTGGCGGTGCAGGCTGAAATGTATGCTGGGGCCCAGGTCAACCTGATGAAAATTGATCGCGGTGCGGTCAGCGATGCGCAACTCAGCGCGCTGACGGTGCGTGGCGGCATGGTACTGCACGAACTGGTCAGCGCGGAACTGCGTCTGGGGGCCGGCTTGAGCGATGATTCCTATCGCAATATCGATGTGGAAAACGACTTTTTCTACGGCGCCTATGCGCGGTTGACCCCGCCTCTGGAAGGGCCGGTGCAGCCGTACCTGATCGGTGGGTATGGTTATGTGGAAAATGATATCAATGGGACCACCCAACGGGACGATGGCAGTTCTTACGGGGGCGGCATCGATCTGGGCGTGGGCCAGCACTCCACGCTGAATGTCGAGTATCTGCGCCTGGTCGACAACGATTTCGGCAAGCAGGAGCTGATCGGGTTGGGTCTTAATTACTCGTTCTGATGGCTTGCCACGGGGTGGGGCGACGGTGGCGGCCTGGGGCCGGCCCATGTCGCCCATATCCCGTTTTGTTATAAAAGTATCACCATATATTCCTTTATATTCTTCCGCGAATTCCTATCATGGCACCTCGACATTCCCGTTTGAGGTGCTGTAGATCATGGGTAGTGCACAGCTGATTACACGTTTTGGTGACAATACCGCCGGCCTCTCCAAAGAGGCGCTGGAGGAGCTGAACCGTGTTTATCGCCCGCTGAGCTTTGCGGAGCGCATTCGTCGTGTCTACGAGGATTTTCCGCCGGATCGCATCATGGTGACCTCGTCCTTTGCGGCCACCTCTGCGTACTTTCTGCACATTATTTCGACCATCCGTCCTGAGCAGCCGGTGCATTTTATCGATACCGGCTACCACTTTGCGGATACCTTGAAGTACCGGGATTATCTGGTCGAGAAATTCGGTCTGCAGGTAGTCGATGTGACACCGGACCCGGATCACCATCAGGTCTCCCAGGAAAACCGCATGTGGGAAACCGACCCGGATCTGTGCTGCCAGGTGAACAAGGTCAACCCGCTGGAAGAAGCCAAGGGAAACTATGATCTGTGGATTTCCAGCCTGATGGGGTGGCAGACCGAACACCGTGCCGGCCTGGAAGTGTTTGAAGAGCGCCGGGGCATGATCAAGTTCAACCCGATGATTGATGTCACCAAGGAAGAGCGTGACGCTTACATCAAGGAGCACGACCTGCCGTTCCACCCTCTGGTGGCGCAAGGGTTTGATTCCATCGGCTGCAGCCACTGCACCTTCAAGGGCGAAGGCCGTGAAGGGCGCTGGAAAGGCAACAAGAAAACCGAGTGCGGCATTCATATGTAACCGCTGGACGCCGGATGCCCGACGATGCACGCTTGCATTCAAAACCTGAAAACCTTGGCCGCCATGTTCTCTGCGCAAAATGCATTACCCGGTTATTGCCTGAATGATAGCCCTGACAATCCCTAAAAAGAGATGCTGCAATAACGACAACTCTGCGAAGAACCATAAAAAAAGCCCCGCCATGAGCGGGGCTTTTTATGGGAGTATCTGGAGAGCTTATGCAAGTGCTTTTACGCGGCGCTGTCCTTGCTGTAGCCATCCACATCACCGATCAGTCCGTCCATCTCTGCCAGAAACTCCCTGTTATCGTGGTCCCAGGGGTGGAAACCGGGTTTGAACCAATCCAGCCAGGGAATAATCACCCGCCGTAACCCGCCGGGTTTGAGCCACTGGAATTTGAATGACATCCACCAGTCTTTCAGGCTGAACAACTTGCCCGTTTTATACATATTGATCACATAGAACGGGTAAAACAGCGAGAAGAAAATTACCGTAGCCATCACCAGCCCGCTGGCGCGTAGTAACCAGGACTTGAAGCCCCGGCCGAAAACCGTGATGAAGACATCAAAGGCCACCGCCTTGTGTTCGGTTTCTTCCAGCGCATGCCAGTGCCACAGTTTCTGGTATTGCGGGTCAGAACCATCAATCAACTCGGGTTCGCGCAGTAACACATCTGCCAGGATCGCGGTGAGATGTTCCAGGGCGACAGTGGCGGAGAGCTGCATGGCATCGGGCAAGCGGTGAGAAATCAGATCCAGTAGCCGGGTGACAATGGCTTCCTGCTTGTCCACAGGCAGACCGGCCTTCACCATTTTCTGGTTGTAATCCTCATGTTCACGGCCGTGCATGGCTTCCTGGCCGATAAAATTACGGACGGCTTCCTGCAATTCAGGATCGTCGATCTGGTCGCGGTATTTGCGCACGCTATTGATGAAGAAGCGCTCGCCCTCCGGGAAAAACAGCGAGAGGGTGTTGAAGAACTGGGAGATGCCCGGGCCCTTGTCGTGCCAGTCGAGAACGGCGTTGTCCGGCACATGAAATTTCAGATTGCGGCGGACGGGCATGATGTGCATTTTCATTGTTATATCACCTTTATCCATGGTCCTGACGTCTACTAAACGCCTGTTGCCACTGAATTACAATTACACTGTGACAGTCAGATACGTAATTGAAACAATCAAGGGATAAACGGTAGGGCCGCAATGGGGGAGGCAGGACAGTGATGCGAATGGGGTGGCGGCTCTGGCTCAGTGCTGTGGTGTGTATGGTGGCAATCGCCAGTGCCTTTCATGTGTTTCTGCTGGATCGGGTGGGCGTGCCTGACAATGGACTTCGCGTGAGCGAGGTCACCAGGGAAGACGGTGGACTTGACTGGACAATCCGCCTTTATGACAGCGTGGGAAAAGGAAAGGGGCGGCGCCGCTGGCAGGCGGCAGGAGAGGGCTACCGCATTGATGTCCAGCGCCGTGGAGAGCATGGGTTCGCGCTGGATATTGCCTATCGGCCAGAGTCGCAAACGCGACATCACGTGCGCCAGCAGGTACGCCTGGCTGAAGGCCCCACTCTGGTGGCCGCCTTCGGTCAGGCTCAGGGTAGGGGTGAAACCCGCGTTATCATCGATCGGGTGAAATAACCCCCTGGGCGGGGGATGCCGTTCACTTGGACCTGAGGCCTTCGCGATGTAAACATCGCTTCCCTCAACTCCCTCAACTTTCGGGATTGCTGGAAAGTTATGCTGGCATGACGACGCTGTTGGCTCCGTGCGGCTTCTCTTAAGTGAACAGCATTACCCCTGGGAAGGGGCGTTTCCGGATGCCGTCTGTTCGTCGTGATTGTCGTTGTCTGGCGTCTTGTGGAGCATCACCACAACGCCGATCGCCGTTACCGTCAGTATGGCTGCACCAATGGCCGCATTGGCATGCAGCGCCAGATTGAAGCCGGTTTTGGCTGCCGCCATCAGCGGCTGAGCGACTTCTGCCGGCAGCTGGGCGGCGGCACCAATGGCTCCACCCAGTGTATCGCCTGCTGCCAGTGCCATCGTATCGGTTAGCCCTTTGGGCATGGCCGTCAACATGTGGCTGCGATAGAGCGCGGCACCAATACTGCCAATCACGGCAATGCCCAGTGCCATGCCCAGCTCGGTAGCCGTTTCCGACGTAGCGGAGGCGGCACCGGCTTTACGGGCCGGGGCAGCACTGACCACCATGTCCGTGCCGAGAATCATCATCGGCATCACCCCAATGCCCATGATGGTCATGCCTGCAATCAGCAAGGGAATGTGTGACGGGTTTTGTACCGGCAGCATGAGTAGCAGACCGATCGCCGCCATCACCAACCCGGCGCTGACCAGCTTCCAGTGGGGCAACCGCCCCGCCAGCCTTGGTACCAGTAACGAGGCGGCGGTTTGCAGCACGGCAGGCGGCAGCATCACCAGCCCGGACTCCAGCGGTGACAAATCCAGCACGCCTTGCAGGTACTGAAAGACCATCAGCCAGGCACCGGATAGCGCCAGGATGGTTAGCAGCATGGCGGCCACGGAGGTGCTGAAGGTGCGGTTGGCGAACAGCGCCATATCAAACATGGGATTAGGCAAGCGCTGCTGGCGGCGGACGAAAATCACCCCGACGAGCAATCCCGCCGCTATGGACAGCAGCGGGATCACCGCGATGCCGTTGCGCGCCATATCTTTCAGGCCATAAATCACGGCCAGTACCATGGCCACAGACAGCAGGGCGCTGGTCCAGTCCTGGGCGCCGGCTTCTTCATCCCGGAACTCTGGTAGCAACAGGGGGCCGCAGATCAGTAAGAGCACCATCACCGGCACGCCGAGCAGGAACACCGAACCCCACCAGAAAAATTCCAGCAATGCCCCGCCGACCAAGGGGCCGATGGCGCTGCCGACAATAAAACCGGTCATCCAGACGGTAATGGCCAGGGTGCGCTCACGCTCGACCTGGAACATGTTGCGCAGCAGCGACAGGGTGGACGGCATCAACGTGGCCCCGGCAATGCCGAGCAGGGCGCGGGTGGCAATCAGCATTTCTGCGCTGGTCGCAAAGGCTGCCATGGCAGAGGCAATACCAAAGGCGGTGGCACCGGTCAGCAGCAAGCGCCGCCGGCCAATACGGTCGCCCAGCGTGCCCATGGTCACCAGAAAGCCGGCGATCATGAAACCGTAGATATCCAGTATCCACAGCAGCTCCGCGCTGGTGGGCTGC
>NZ_LWFX01001131.1:0-10502 GCF_001635175.1 Alcanivorax sp. HI0083
ACGCCGCTTTGCCGCCCAGAGCTTCTCGCTGCCGCGCCTGAAAGGCATTGCCAAGGCTTACGGCTGCACCATTAACACCGTGGTGCTGTCCATGTGTGGCCACGCCCTGCGTGAGTACCTGATCAGCCAGCATGCGCTGCCGGATGAGCCTCTGATTGCCATGGTGCCCATGAACCTGCGCCAGGACGACAGCGCCGGCGGCAACCAGATCGGCATGATTCTGGCCAACCTGGGCACCCACATCTGCGATCCGGCCAACCGTCTGCGGGTAGTGAATGACTCCGTGCAGGAAGCCAAATCCCGATTCTCACAAATGAGTCCCGAGGAAATCCTCAACTTCACCGCCCTGACCATGGCGCCCACCGGCCTCAACCTGCTCACCGGCCTGGCCCCCAAATGGCGCGCGTTCAACGTGGTGATTTCCAACGTCCCCGGCCCGAAAGAACCGCTGTACTGGAACGGCGCTAAACTGCAAGGCATGTACCCGGTCTCCATTGCCCTGGATCGCATCGCCCTGAACATCACCCTGACCAGTTATGTGGACCAGCTGGAGTTCGGCCTGATCGCCTGCCGCCGCACGCTGCCTTCCATGCAGCGACTGCTGGATTATCTGGAACAGTCGGTACGCGAACTGGAAATCGGCGCGGGCCTTAAATAGTCACGCCGGGCGCCTGACGCTGGATGCCTGACGGCTCGGGCGTCAACGTCCGGTATTCGGTAATACACGCATGGCAACCGAACTGAAACGCATCACCCGGGGCGAGCTCACCTGCTGGCAACTGCACCATCGCGGGCAAACAATGGTGATCGCCGAACAAGGCGCCCAGGTGCTCGAGTACGGCCGTGACGGCGAACCGCCCATACTCTGGCTCAGTGAGCAGGCGGCCTATCAGGCAGGCCATGGCGTGCGCGGCGGCGTGCCGGTGTGCTGGCCCTGGTTCGGCGCGCTGGAACGCAACCCGGACAGCGTGACACAGCAATACTCTCTCGATAATCCCCCCGCCCATGGCCTGGTCCGCCGGCAACCCTGGCAGTTGAGCGAGCACCAGCTGGACGGTGAACAGGCACGACTGGTTTTCCAGCTGGCAGAACACGCCAACCGTCAGCACCTCCCCCCTGTGACGCCCACCCTGACGGTGACCCTTGGCAGCGCCCTGACCCTGGCCCTGAGTAACCACAACCACGGCCAGGCCCCGGTCACTATCAGCCAGGCGCTGCACACCTACCTGGCCGTGGCCGATAGCCGGTACGTCACTGTGCATGGGCTGGCGCAGTCCCCCTACGTGGATGCCCTGGCCGACTGGCAGACCCGTCAGGACACCCAGGCACTGCGGTTCGACCGGGAAACCGACCGGCTTTACCTGCAACTGCCCTCTCAACTCCAGGTGGATGACCCGCTCTGGAAACGACAGATCCAACTGACCTGCCGGGGCAGCCATTCGGCGGTGGTCTGGAACCCCTGGGTGGAAAAGAGTCTGCGGCTCAGTCAGTTTGCCCCTGACGCCTGGCAACGCATGCTGTGCATAGAAACCGCACGGGTACTGGATAATGTGCTGACTCTGGCCCCCGGCGAGCACCACGAAATGGCCGTCGAGATTATGACAAGCGGGTGACTTCACCGCCCCAAAACTGCCCGGAAAAAGGGGTGGTGGAATCAAAAAAAGGGGAGTAGAGTCTGAGGTGGCTGCGAATTATGGCCGTGGATTGTTTTGGTAGTTGTCTTCCCTGCGTGAAGCTGAAGTTGTCTCCGAACGCCGCCCAACATGGTTTGCAAGCAACACCCTAAGTAATAGTTTTGAGGTATAGATTCACATGGCTACAGGTACTGTGAAGTGGTTTAACGAGTCCAAGGGTTTTGGTTTCATTTCCCAGGACGATGGTGGTGCGGACGTGTTCGTTCATTTCAGTGCAATTACCGGTTCAGGCTTCAAAACCCTGGCCGAGGGTCAGAAGGTTTCCTTCGAGATCCAGCAGGGCCCCAAGGGTCCGCAGGCTGCTAACGTGGTTGCTGAATAAGCAACCTCGCTAGTACGGAAAAACCCGCTTCGGCGGGTTTTTTTGTGTCTGGCGAAAAGCAGTTGGAAGTTCAAAGTTTAAAGTTGAAAAGCGCGGAACGGGTGCTCGAGCGTTGAAAGGCCGTGCCCGCGCACCATTACCATTAATCGCGGGCACAGCATTGCCGAACCTGACTGACCACCCCGCGTTTCAACTTTAAACTTTGAACTTTCAACTCGACTCTCAGGGCTGGTAGAGCGGCTGGTCGAGGAGTTGTTTGTGCTGGCGCCAGTCGGGCATGCGGGCGTCCATTAAGGCGTGGAAGCCAGGGCCGTGATCCATGTGCTTGAGGTGGCAAAGCTCGTGCATGACCACGTAATCCAGTGCCGCTGGCGGGTAGTGCAGCAGGGCCATGTTCAGGTTGATGTACCCTTTTGCCGACAGTGAGCCCCAACGGGTACGCATTTTTTTTACCCGTAATACCGGGCGCGTATAACCTTGCCCGGCAAACCAGCCGAACTGCCGCTCAATGCTGTCCTCAAACAACGGGCGTGCCTGTTGGCGAAGCCAGCGCTCCACCGCCTGCTGCACGGCAGCCTCGCTGTCAGGCTCGGCAACTCGCACCTGTAGATAGCCGCCAGCCACACTCACCGAAGACCGCCCTGCAGACACATCCAGGATCAACGGCTGGCCCCGGAACACCATGCTGCAGCCATCTTGCCAGCGTTGCCGCGGGCGGCTGGCCTGGCGTTGTTGCTGGTCCTTGATCCACTGGCGGCGACTGTCCACAAAGGTCTGCACCATGCGCAGGGGAGCCCGTTGCGGCGCACGCACCTGCACACGCCCGTCTTCCAGAACACGCAGTTCCAGGGAGCGGCGTTTGCTGCGGATCAGTTCGTAGTCGGTCATGATTCCTGTCTGGCGATTGGTAGGAGCGGCGCTCCTACTGATTATCCATCTTGGCTTTCGTTAACGGGCATCTCCTTGTCCAGCTGCTGGCTGACGGCATCCGCCGGTGACGCGTACGGCGCCAGCCACTGGTACAGCACCGGGATGATAAACAGGGTCAGCACGGTGGCAAACAATAGCCCGCCGAGAATCACCACACCAATGGTAAAGCGGCTTTCCGCGCCGGCACCGGTGGCCAGCACCAGCGGCACGGCACCGAAGATGGTGGAGACACCGGTCATCAAGACCGGACGGAACCGCACGATGGCGCCTTCATAGATGGCCTCTTTCACGCTGCGGCCCTGGTCACGAAGCTGGTTGGCAAACTCCACGATCAGAATACCGTTCTTCGCCATCAGCCCCAGTAACATGATCATGCCGATCTGACTGTAAATGTTCAGGCTGTCGCCGGTAACGCTGATGGCGATCACCGCGCCGGCCAACGCCAGCGGCACCGTGAGCATGATAATCAGCGGGTGAATCCAGCTTTCAAACTGGGCGGCGAGCACCAGGAACACAATCACCAGCGCCAGCGCAAAGGTCACCAGAATCGCCGACGCCGATTCTTTCAATTCCTCGGCCATGCCTTTGTAGCCGATGCGCGCTTCCAGCGGTAACCGCTCCCGGGCCTGCTCTTCCACATAGCCCATGGCCGTGGCCAGGTCATAGCCGTCGGCCAGGTTGGCGGACAGGGTAATGGCCGGCAAACGATCCACCCGGCGCAGCTCCGGTGCATCGCCGGTGGTGGCCAATTCCACCACGCTGGAAAACGGCACCAGGCCACCACTGTCACTGCGCAGGTAGATCGGCAGCACATCTTCAGGCACTTCACTGGCGCTCTTTTCGGCCTCCAGCAGGACATCATATTCCCGCCCCCGATCCACATAGGTGGACACGGTCAGAGTGGCAAACATGGCTTGCAGGGTTTCCCCCACATCGGTGGCCGTGATGCCCAGATCCGCCGCTCGCTCGCGGTCCAGATTCACATCCAGTTGCGGCTGGGTCTGTTCGAAGTCGGTATCGATACTGGTCAGGTTCGGGTTCTCGCGCAGGGCCGCCATCAGGGTTTCACTCCAGGCCAGCACCTGCTCATAGTCCGGCCCGGCCACCACCACTTCCAGCGCCTGGTCGAAGGCGCTCTGGCCCAGCCCCGGCGGATTCACCGCAAAGGCACGCAAGCCGGTGACCTGGGACAACTGCCCGCGCAACTCGCCAACAATTTCCTGCTGGGTGCGCTCGCGCTCTTCCCAGTCTTTCAGCCGCACGATGGTAAATGCCCGTTCCGGCACACCCCGGAAACCGATGATCGCCAGCACGCGTTCCGCTTCGCCATTCTCCACCAGGGGCATAAGCATTTTTTCCACCGCCTGGGTGTGGTGTGCGCCGTATTCCACCGTGGAGCCCTGGGGCGAGGTGGCCGGAATAATAAAGACGCCGCGGTCCTCCGTGGGGGCCAGCTCCTGGGGCAGTTGCCGGAACAGCAACGCCGCCGCCAGGCACAACAGCACGCAACCCACCACCAGCGGCCAGGGGCTTTTCAACGTCCGCTGCAGGCCGTTGGCATAGGCCTGGTTCAACCGTGTCAGGCCCCGTTGCAGAACATTATTCTGCCCCTGCATTTCTTTACGGCTATGCCGATGCAGCCAACGAGAACACAGCATGGGCGCCAGGCTCAGCGCCACGATGCTGGAGATGATCACCGCCGAAGCCAGGGTAAAACCGAATTCGCTGAACAACCGCCCCACGTCGCCACCCATAAAGGAAATGGGCACAAACACCGCCACCAGGGTCAGCGTGGTGGCGACCACTGCAAACGCCACCTGGCGGGCACCAAGATACGCGGCCACCAACCGTGACTCGCCTTCGTCGATGCGGCGCTGAATGTTCTCCAGCATGACGATGGCGTCATCCACCACCAGGCCGATGGCCAGGATCAGTGCCAACAAAGTCAGCACGTTGATGGAAAAATCCATCACCCCGAAGCCGATAAAGGCACCGATTACCGACACCGGAATAGTCACCGCCGGGATCAGGGTGGCACGCAGGTTGCCGAGAAAGGCAAAGATCACCGCGATCACCAGCACCACGGAAATCCCCAGGGTAATCAGCACCTCACGAATGGACGCGCGGATAAACAGGGATTCATCGGAGTTGATATCCAGGTGAATGTCGACGGGCAGGTTGTCTCGCACCGCCACGATTTCTTCGCGCACCCGGTCCGACACCGCCACGGTATTGGCCTTGGACTGGCGCACCACACCCAGGCCAATGGCCGCTTCGCCATTGGCGCGCAGCACCGAATCATCGTTTTCCACACCCAGCGCCACCCGGGCCACGTCGCCCAGGCGCAGCAGGTAATCGCCCTGGCGACTCACCACCAGGTCCTCGAATGCCTGCACGGTGGCCAGGCGATTGTCCGCCCGAATGGTGAAGCCGCGGGATTCCGATTCCAGTTTGCCGGCAGGCAATTCCACATTATTACTGCGCAGGGCCTGTTCAATATCGGTAACGGTGACCTGGTTGGCGGCCATGCTCTGGCGATCCAGCCACACGCGCATGGCGTAGCGACGCTCACCACCAATAATCACTTCCGATACCCCGTCGAGCACGGCAAAGCGATCCACCAGTGACCGTTCGGCAAAATCGGTCAGCTCCTGGGGCGCCAGGGTGCTGCTGGTCAGGGTCACCCAGATAATCGGCCGGGCATCGGCATCGGCTTTGGCAATAACCGGGGTCTCCGCTTCTTCCGGCAGCCGGTTGAGCACCCGGGATACCGCATCGCGCACGTCGTTGGCGGCGATATCCACATCCCGCTCCAGGGTGAATTCCACCGTGGTGCGGGCCGAGCCCAGGCGGCTGCGCGATTCGATTTTGCGCACCCCTTCCACCCCGGAGATTGCCCCTTCAATGACCTGAATGATCTGGGTATCAATGACCTCCGGCGCAGCGCCGGCATAATCCACACTGATGGACACTTCCGGCGGGTCGATATCCGGGTATTCCCGGATCGGCAATTTCATCAAGGCGCTAACGCCAAACACCACGATCAGCAGGCTGATCACCGTGGCAAAGACCGGTCGCTTGATGGAGACATCCGACAGAATCATGCCGCGGCCTCGGTGGTGGCCGGGTCATCCGATTGCGAGTCACCGGATGGGCCGTCTACTGCCGGTGCCGGGTTCAACAACACCCGCTGCCCAGGCAGCAAGGCTTCCGGGTCCTCGATCACTTTCACTGGCTGGCTGCTGCCCAGGCGTGAGTGGCCGTTAACGATCACATCCGGTTTGTTGGTCAGCCCGCTGGTCACTTCCACCCAGCCATCGCGACGGCCACCCAGTGTCACCGGGTGACGCTGGGCGAGATTGTCCGGGCTCACCGTGAACACATAGCTCTGGGCCCCCTGGGTGATCACTGCCTGCTCCGGCACCAGCAACGCGGCCCGTTCCGCCAGCTGCACAGACACCCGCAGAAACTGGCCCGGCAACAGTTGGCCCTGGGGGTTGTTCAGACGTGCACGCACGGTAAGGCTGCGGCTGCTATTGCTAACCCGGGAATCCAGATGGGTGATGGCGCCTTCAAAAACCTGGTCTTCAAACGCTGAATTACGGGCCTGCACCGGCAAGCCCACGGCCAACTTGGCCAGATAGCGTTCGGGTATCTGGAAATCCACCTCCAGGTGCCCCAGGTTGTCCAGGGTCGTAATCGGGTTGCCCGTCTGCAGGTAGGCACCGGGGTCCACCTGCCGCAACCCCAACACCCCGGCAAACGGCGCGCGGATGGTATGGTCGTTAAAATTGGCGCGAGCCACATTGCGGCTGGCCTCCGCCGCTTCCAGGGTGGTCCGGAACGTATCAACTTCAGACTGGGAGATGGCGCGCCGCTCCACCAGCTGCTGGCCGCGGCGGTAATCGGCCCTGGCCCGCTGGTACTCGGCTTCCGCCCGGGCCAGTTCGGCGCGAGCATTGCGATCATCCAGGGTCACCAGCAACTGACCAGGCGTCACTTGCTGGCCCTGCTGAAAATGGATCTCCGCCACTCGACCCGGCACTTCCGCCAACAACACCACGGCCTGGGCCGCCCGGGCGGTGCCCACGGCTTCCACCCGATCATAAAGGGGGCGCTCAATACTCGGGGCCAGATTCACTACTGTCGGCGGCCGCGTTCCCATGGGCGCCTGCTCGACAGGCCACAACCACCATGCGCCAACCCCCACCAGTGCTACCAGCACCAGCCCCGCGATAATCCGCGCCATGCCATTCTCCGTTATTCTGATTCAAGCCAAGTCTGATTCACGCCGTGAAAGTCTAGCGTGCAATTATGCAAGGAATGCGTAGACGCTGCGTTAGTGAGAGCAAATAAATTGAAGAGGGTTCATGTAAACATCGTCAGCGGCGCGAAACGCTGTCCCAGTGGTGGCTTCCTGAAAAGAAAAAGCCCACCAGCATGGTGGGCTTTCTCTTTCGTGCCGCGTGTTGCATGAAGCCTGATGCGTCTCTCTAAACCATTTCCGCACGCATCTTTTTCTTGTCCAGTTTGCCCACCGAGGTGCGTGGCAGCGCCTCCACAAAAACCACCCGATCGGGAATGCCGTAACGGCTGATCACGCCTTTGTCGGCATAATCAGCCACCAGCGCCTTGATGCTGTCTTCGTCGACTTCACCGCTTTTCACCACCAGGGCTACCGGGCGTTCACCCCATTTTTCATCGGGCACACCAACCACAGCGCACTCGCCGACCCCCGGATGCTGGAGCACCAGGCCTTCCAGATCGATGGAAGACACCCACTCGCCACCGGTCTTGATCACATCCTTGATGCGATCGACGATTTTCAGCCAGCCGTCATCCGACATCACCGCCACATCACCGGTATGCAACCAGCCGCCGTGCCAGAGTTCTTCGGACTTGTCGGGATCGTTCAGGTAGCCCTGGGTCAGCCAGGGCGCGCGCACCACCACTTCCCCCTGGCTCTTGTTGTCATGGGGCACGTCGTTCATTTCACCGTCGACGATGCGTATCTGCACCATGGCCACCGGGCGACCGGTGCGGGTGCGATAATCCGCCTGGGTTTCCAGGTCCGCGTTTTCCAGCTCCGGAGTCAGCTGAGCCAGGGTCAGCAGCGGGCAGGTTTCACTCATGCCGTAACCGGTATAGATATCGATGCCACGTTCCAGCGCCCCCATGGCCAGAGCCCTGGGCAGGGCCGAACCACCGATGATCACCTTCCAGCCGCTCAGGTCGATGCTCTTGGCCGCTTCCGCCTGCAACAACATTTGAATGATGGTGGGTACACAGTGGGAGAAGGTGACCTTGTGGGTGACCAGTAATTTCAGCAGGGTGGCCGGCTCGTAACGGCCCGGGTAGACCTGTTTCACCCCCATCAGGGTGGCCATGAACGGGATGCCCCAGGCGTGCACATGGAACATGGGCGTGATCGGCATGTAGACGTCATCTTCATTGAAACGCCCCTGCCCCACGCCGGACATGGTGTTACGGCCGGCAAAGGTGTGCAGCACCAGCTGGCGATGGGAGAAATAAACGCCCTTGGGCAAGCCGGTGGTACCCGTGGTATAGAAGGTAGTGGCGCGGGTATTTTCGTCCAGCTCGGGGAAATCGTACTGGGCCGGCGCCTTGGCCAGCAGCTCTTCATATTCACCAGCCAGCGGCAGGCTGTCGCTAGCCTTTACACCATCGTCGTCGAGCAGGATGTAGGTCTTTACCGGCTCGATACGGTCTTTCAGCTCTTCCAGGATCGGCAGGAATTCACTGTTCACCAGAATCGCATCATCTTGCGCATGGTTGATGGTGTAGAGAATCTGCTCCGGGCTCAGGCGCACATTCACGGTATGCAGCACCGCGCCCATCATCGGGATGGCAAAAAACGCTTCCAGGTAACGGTTGGTGTCCCAGTCCATCACCGCCACGGTATCACCGGGCTTCACGCCCTGGGCCGCCAGCGCCCCGGCCAGGCGGTGCACGCGCTCGTTAAGGTCGCGGTAGGTGAACGTGCGGTCGCCATAGGTAATCGTCTGGTCCGGTGCCTTGCGCACACCCGCTTCCAGAATATGGTGGATGACCAGAGACGACTCCACCGCAGAAGCGCTGCGGGGGATGTTCAGGTGACTACTCATAACTTGCTCCGTTACCTTGTTATTCTGCCGTTCACGGGCAGGAAAAAGCAGTACGCTCCTTCCTACCCATTGGTATGTGTGGCGTTCAAGACTGACACAGACCCTCACACGGGTCATCTGCTGCCTGGCCCATTAGGTTACAAAATACTACCCGTTGTAGACACCTTGTCTAGCTCTGCTTTGCAGTGCTCATTTCCTGTCCTTTTGGCTAATAGTGGCACCCCGTTGCACGGTGATAGTGTGAATCCGCTGACGATACGGTCGGCATCCATCATGGATCACCTTCAGGGAGTGAAGCGACCATGTTCCGCTGGATACCTGCGCTGATCCTCAGCGTGCCCGCCCTGTGCGGGGCGGCTCCGCCCTTCGAGCGTCCCTCCCTGGGCCTGAACCCGGACACCCTGCATGACAACAACATGGCGCTTGAGGTGGGGCTTCCTGATGCCACCCTGGGCCAGCGCGGCGACACCGACACCACCACTCTGGCGGTACCCACCCTGATCCGCCTGCGGCTGGTAAACCGCCTGGAGCTGCAGGCCGCCATCACCGGCTACCGGTTTGAACAAACCAAGACCAATAGCTCAGACAACGATCAGGATGGCATGGGTAACAGTGCCGTGGGGGCCAAGTTCGCCCTGTATCGCGGTTCAATGTTTCGGGCGGCCCTGGCCGGCGGGGTACTTATTGATACTGCCAGCGATGCCTTCAGCAACAACGAAGATGGCGGTTATGCGGCCATGAGTGGCGGCTGGTGGATGGACGATCGCCATCAGGTACAGCTCAGTGCCCGCTACGAGGAAAGGGGGGAGGATCGCACCATCACCGTGGTGCCCAGCTGGCATGCCCGGCTCAGTGATACCTGGGCGGTGTTCCTGGATGCCGGATTGACCCACAACAGCGAAAACGGCGATGACAACAACCGTGCCGGCGGCGGCGTTACCTGAATGCTGACACCAACCCTGCAGGCCGACCTGTACGGCCGCGGCGGGCTGGATTCAGACAGTGTGGATAGCGAGGCCGGCATGGGCCTGGCGATTGCCTTTTAGTAACAGCCATTTTTGTGGCCCCACTTGAGGGGCGAACGAGCCTGGCACGGCTTTCTGCGGGAATATTCGACTCTCAAGCGGGGCTCCTGCAGCAACCTTTTAAGCACGCCGGTCAAGGATGTGTCAGCCCCTTCGGATCCAGCAGCTTTTCCAGATCCTGCCGGGACAGGCCGGACTGTTCTTCCGCCACATCCAGCACCGCCCTGCCGCTGGCAAACGCTTCCTTGGCAATCTTCGCGGCTTTTTCGTAACCGATCACCGGGTTCAGGGCCGTGACCAGAATGGGGTTCTTGCCCACCCCTTCAGCCAGGCGCGCTTCATTGAAGGTCATCCCCTTGATGGCCCGCTCAGCCAGATTGGTACAGCTATTGGCCAGCCACTCGGT
>NZ_LWFX01001132.1:0-6387 GCF_001635175.1 Alcanivorax sp. HI0083
TCAGTCTTGCGCTCCGGGAAGCTGGCCGCTTCCAGGGCGGCCAGGGCATCGCCTTTGCTACCGCTGTTGTTTGCGTTGGTCAGCGCCTGGCTTTTCAGTTCCTGCGCCAGGGCAGAAGCGGAGAGACTCATGCGGACTCCTCTTCTCCGGTCAACCAGCCGTAGCCTTTCTCTTCCAGTTCGTGGGCCAGTTCCTTGCCGCCGGATTTGATGATCTGGCCGTTGGACAGCACGTGCACAAAGTCCGGCACGATGTAGTCCAGCAGGCGCTGGTAATGGGTGACCAGCACGATGCCGCGCTCCGGGCTGCGCAGGGAGTTGACCCCTTTGGCCACTGTTTGCAGGGCGTCGATGTCGAGGCCGGAGTCGGTTTCATCGAGCAGTGCCAGCTTCGGTTCCATCAAAAGCATCTGCATGATTTCATTGCGTTTTTTCTCACCACCGGAGAAGCCTTCGTTGACGCCGCGTTTGAGGAAGCTGGCATCCAGGTTGACCTGTTTGCAGGCGGCACGGGCCTGGCGGAGCAGGGTGACCGAATCCCACTCTTCCTTGCCCTGGGCACCGCGTACGGATTCCAGTGCCGCTTTGAGAAATTCCATGTTGGAGACGCCGGGGATTTCCACCGGATACTGGAAGGCCAGGAACAGGCCCGCCTGGGCGCGCTCTTCCGGTTCCAGGTCTGCCAGGCTGTTGCCTTCAAACAGGGCTTCACCGCCGGTGATTGCGTAGTTGTCACGACCGGCCAGCACATTGGCCAGGGTGGATTTGCCGGAGCCATTGGGGCCCATGATGGCGTGTACCTCGCCCGGGTTCACGGTGAGGTTGAGGCCCTTGAGAATCGGCTTGTCCGCCACGGTGGCGTGAAGATCACGAATTTCCAGCATGTTTTGATGCGCCTTTCGATTGGGCCGGGAATCCGACCCGAGTTAATTCAGGGTGTTGTTCGGTGAAGTCGGGGCTTAGCCCACTGCGCCTTCCAGGCTGACTTCCAGCAACTTGCCCGCTTCCACGGCAAATTCCATGGGCAGTTCCTTGAACACCTCTTTACAGAAGCCGTTCACGATCATGGAAACCGCCTTCTCCGGGTCGATACCGCGCTGGCGGCACAGGAACATCTGGTCGTCACTCACCTTGGAGGTGGTGGCCTCGTGTTCGATGGTGGCCGAGGGGTTTTTCGACTCGATGTACGGGAAGGTGTGCGCGCCGCAGGTGTCGCCCAGCAGCAGGGAGTCGCACTGGGTGAAGTTACGGGCGTTTTCTGCCCGGGGGCTGATCCGCACCAGGCCGCGGTAGCTGTTGCTGCTGCGCCCGGCGGAAATGCCCTTGGAAATAATGGTGCTCTTGGTGTTCTTGCCCAGGTGGATCATTTTGGTGCCGGTGTCCGCCTGCTGCATGTGGCGGGTCAGGGCCACGGAGTAGAATTCACCGATGCTGTTGTCACCACGCAGGATCACGGACGGGTACTTCCAGGTAATGGCAGAGCCGGTTTCCACCTGGGTCCAGCTGATCTTGCTGTTGTCGTGGGCCACGCCGCGCTTGGTGACGAAGTTGTAGATGCCACCCTTGCCGTTTTCGTCGCCGGGATACCAGTTCTGCACCGTGGAGTATTTGATCTCGGCACCGGGCAGGGCCACCAGCTCGACCACGGCGGCGTGCAGCTGGTTTTCGTCGCGCTGGGGGGCGGTGCAGCCTTCCAGGTAGCTCACATAGCTGCCTTCGTCGGCAATGATCAGGGTGCGCTCGAACTGGCCGGTGTTGGCTTCGTTGATACGGAAGTAGGTGGACAGCTCCATGGGGCAGCGTACGCCCTTGGGGATGTACACAAAGGAACCGTCAGAGAACACGGCGCTGTTCAGGGCGGCGTAGAAGTTGTCGCCCTTGGGTACCACTGAGCCCATGTATTTCTGAATCAGTTCCGGGTATTCCTGAATCGCTTCGGAAATGGAGCAGAAGATGACCCCGGCTTCCCACAGTTTTTCCTTGAAGGTGGTGAATACGGAAGAAGAGTCGAACACCACATCCACGGCCACGCCTGCGAGCATTTCCTGCTCGTGCAGGGGTATGCCCAGTTTTTCATAGGTGGCCAGCAGCTCCGGGTCTACCTCATCCAGGCTTTTCGGGGCGTCGTCCAGGCTCTTGGGCTTGGAATAAAAGGACACCTCGTTGACGTCGATGGGCGGGTGATGCAGGTGGGCCCAGTCCGGGGGAGTCATCTCCAGCCACTTGTGGTAGCTGTCCAGACGCCATTCCAGCATCCATTCCGGTTCGCCTTTCTTGGCGGACAGAAAACGGATGACCTCCTCGCTCAGCCCGGGGGGCAGGGTCTCGGTGTCCACCGTGGTGGTGAAACCGGCCTCGTAGTTGGAGCGAATCAGCTTGTCCAGTTCGGCTTGGCTCATAGATCGGGGCCTGCGGTTCAGGTGGTGTTGGAAATACCAGAGTAATTTAGTCGGGTATTATACGCCATTACAGGGCGCTGTCGAATAGGGGGCGAGGAAGAAAATGGGCGCCCCCGGCAACAGCAGAACATGGGCGCCTCCGACGGGGCGGCAACGGTATCATAATTCGCCCCGCTTGCGTATAATCCGCCGGTTCCAAGGGGTGGTGTAACTGACGGCTTTGACCGGTCAGCGATCACCCCTGTCATTGCCCCGGACAGCCCTTGCTGTTGCCGAGGACCACATTTAACGCAAATCTGGAGTGAACTGACTGATGGCTGTTGAGCGCACACTCTCTATCATCAAGCCTGATGCCGTGGCCAAGAACGTGATCGGCGAAATCGTTACCCGTTTCGAGAAGGCTGGCCTGAGCGTGGTTGCCATGAAAATGGTACACCTGAGCGACGAAAAGGCGGGCGGCTTCTACGCTGAGCACAAAGAGCGTCCTTTCTTCAAGGATCTGGTGGGCTTCATGACCAGCGGTCCTGTGGTTGTACAGGTTCTGGAAGGCGAAGACGCGGTTGCCAAAAACCGTGATCTGATGGGTGCTACCAACCCGAAAGAAGCCGAAGCCGGCACTATCCGTGCAGATTTTGCGGAAACAATCGATGCAAACGCGGTCCATGGTTCTGACTCCACCGAGTCAGCCGCCCGCGAACTGGCCTACTTCTTCTCCGACGAAGAACTGTGCCCGCGCGCCAGCTAATATCCGCTTGCGTGCAATACCAACCACGGCCTCGGGCCGTGGTTGGCGTTTAAAGGAAACCCGGTTTCCTATTGGAGAATGCTATGACTGCCCAACAGAAGGTAAATCTGCTCGGCCTTTCTCGCCCGCAAATGGAAGAGTTCTTCCTGACCATGGGGGAGAAAAAATTCCGTGCCCAGCAGGTGCTGAAATGGATCCACCACCACCAGGCGGATTCCTTCGAGCAAATGACCGATGTGGGTAAGGCATTGCGCCAGAAATTGTCCGAGGTGGCGGAAATCCGCGGCCCGAAGGTAACCCACGAGAGCATCAGCCGTGACGGCACCCGTAAATGGGTGTTCGAAATGGATAACGGCGGTGCCGTGGAAACCGTATTTATTCCCGATGGTCGTCGCGGCACCCTGTGTGTTTCATCCCAGGTGGGCTGCGCCGTGGATTGCAGCTTCTGCTCCACTGGCAAACAGGGCTTTCAGCGCGACATGACCAGCGCCGAGATCATCGGTCAGGTGTGGCAGGCAAGCCGCGCCTTTGGCCCGCGCCGTAACCTGGGTCAGCACCCGATTACCAATGTGGTGATGATGGGTATGGGCGAGCCGCTGCTTAATTACGACAAGGTGCTTACGGCCATGCGGATCATGAAAGATGATCTGGGCTACGGCATCGGTAAAAAACGTATCACCCTGTCTACCTCCGGGGTGATTCCGAAGATGAATCAGCTCAGCGAGGATTTGGATGTGTCCCTGGCGGTAAGCCTGCACGCACCCAATGACGAGCTGCGTAACCAGCTGGTGCCGCTGAACCGCAAGTATCCGCTGAAAGACCTGATGGCGGCCTGCAAGAGTTACAGCAAGAATATTACCCACCGCCATAACACCATCACCATGGAATATGTGATGTTGCGGGATGTGAACGACAAGCCGGAACATGCCCGCCAATTGGTTAAACTGCTTAACGGCATTCCCGTGAAGGTTAATCTGATTCCGTTTAACCCCTTTCCGCATGCCGGTTATGAGCGGTCACGCAAGAACGATATTTTGGAGTTCCACAAGTACCTGAATGACAATGGAGTAATGACCACGGTCAGGACAACGCGCGGCGATGATATTGATGCCGCTTGTGGTCAGTTAGTGGGGCAGGTGAAGGACCGCACCCGGCGCAGTGAGCGCTGGAAGGAATCCATTTTTCACCGCGCCGAACAAACCGATAACAACACAGCGCAGACCTAATGAAACGTTTTTTTCAGGTTATTTTTATCCTGTGTTTTGCAGGATTTTTGGCCGCCGGGTGTGTGACGGTGGACGATGGACCCAAGGTGAAAGTGGATGAAGCGGTAAATAGCCGTGTGGCCGCCGGGCTGCAGTACCTGCAGCAAGGCAGCCCGTCAGAAGCGCGCCGTCACTTTTCCCGCGCGCTGAGCCTGGATGATGACAGTGCCGTTGCGCACAACGCCATGGCCTTGCTTTATAAGTACGAGCAGGATCCCGCCAACGAAGAATACCATTACCGCAAGGCGCTGGATGCGGATCGCCATTACTCCCCGGCGCTGAATAACTACGGCACCTTGCTGTATGGCCGTGGCGAGTACAAGGAAGCGCTCAAGCATTTCAAGAAAGCCGCTAACGATCCGTCCTATGAAGGTCGCGGCAGCGCCTGGGAAAACATGGGCCGCTGTTACCAGAAACTGGGGAACGATGACGATGCTCGCAATGCCTATGTGAAAGCACTGCGCCTGAATCCGCGTTCCGTTCAGCCCAACCTGGAGTTGGCGCAACTGTATTTCGATGAAGATCGTGGCCGCCTGGCCTGGGATTATTACCAGCAATATGTACAGCGCACTGGTCGTCAGAGTGCCCGGGCCCTGTGGTTGGGGATTCAACTGTCCAATTCGTTGGGCTACCGCAACCAGCAATCCAGCTATGAGCTGGCGCTGGATAATTTGTACCGCCGCTCTGGCGAATACCGTCAGTGGCAGGAATGGAAAGCTGAGCAAGCAAAAGGAGCGCAGCAATGAGCGATGACATGGTGGTATTACCCGGCGAACGTTGTCGCAAAGCCCGTGAAGCCCAGGGCATGACCCAGGCACAGGCGGCCCAGCGTTTGCACTTGTCGCTGACCTACCTGCAGAGCCTGGATGCGGACGATTACGAGCGCTTGCCGGAAGCGACCTTTGTTAAAGGGTATCTGCGCAATTACGCGCGGCTGCTCGGGCTGCCGGCGGATGAAATCGCCAACACCTTCCAGCAAATGGTTAATGACGATGTGTTGGACAAGCCGCTGCAGTTGCCGTCCATTGCGCCGCCGCCTTCGGCCTGGCGAAAACCCGTGCTGATCGCACTGGCGCTGGCGGTGCTGGTGGCGCTGTTGTGGGCGCTCTGGCCTGCCAGCGGCGAATTGCCTGCGCTGCCGGAACAAACGCCGGCGACAGAGCAGGAGGCCGAGCTGAAAAACATGAATGACAGTGTTGGCGCTCAGCCCTCTGGCGGCGCTGTTGACGGTTTCGGTGGCATGGATTCCGGGGCTGCTCCGGCGAGCGCGGATCTTGACGGCGAAGGCATCACTGACGACGGTATGCAGGATGATGAGACTGATGCCAGCTCCGCTAGCGATCCCCAGGCTGATGGCAGCTCGGCTGAGCAGAGCGATGATGGCTCGTCCATGCTCGCGGCTAATGGTCTGGATCGTCTGCTACTCAGTTTCACCAGCAATTGCTGGATCAAGGTCACCGATGCCACCGGGCGCACTCTGCGCCAGGGCGAGCAATCCGGTGGCGCATCCCTGATGCTGGATGGTAAAGCGCCATTCAGCCTGACTCTCGGTAACGCCGGCGCGGTGGACGAGTTGCTGGTCAACGGCAGCGCTGTCACCTTGCCGACGGATTCCCCCGGTAAAGTTGTGCGAATCTCCGCTCCCTGATTCGCGAGGGTAGAAAACACCATGGAACCGGAAGTTAAAATCCAACGTCGTAAAACCCGCCAAATCATGGTGGGGAATGTCCCTGTCGGTGGCGATGCCCCGATCTCCGTACAAAGCATGACCAATACCGAAACCTGTGATGTGGACGCCACCGTTGGCCAGATCCGCCGTTTACAGGATGCCGGTGTGGATATCGTGCGGGTGTCGGTGCCGTCCATGGATGCCGCGGAAGCCTTTGGCAAAATTCGCAAGCAGGTGGATGTGCCGTTGGTGGCGGATATCCATTACGACTACAAGATTGCCTTGGCGGTGGCTGAGCAGGGTGTGGATT
>NZ_LWFX01001133.1:0-2011 GCF_001635175.1 Alcanivorax sp. HI0083
GGTGATCACTTCCCTGGGCGCCCGCGAAGACGTGAACCAGGCAGTACACGGCTGGGGCGGCATGGTGATGCATGACGTGATCAACAATCACTTTGCCCACAAGGCGATCGAAAAAGGCGCCGATGGCCTGATCGCTGTCGCCGCCGGTGCCGGTGGCCACGCCGGGCAGCTGTCCCCGTTCGCGCTGATGCAGGAAATTCGCAGCTGGTTCGACGGCCCGCTGGCCCTGTCCGGTTCCATCGCCAGCGGCCCGTCCGTTCTGGCCGCCGAAGCCATGGGTGCAGACCTGGCCTACATCGGCTCGCTGTTCATCGCCACTCAGGAAGCCAACGCTGACGCGGCCTACAAACAGATGATCGTGGACAGCAACGCCTCCGATATCGTCTACAGCAACCTGTTCACTGGCGTACACGGCAACTATCTGGCGCCCTCCATCGTCAACGCCGGCATGGACCCGGCCAACCTGCCGGAAAGCGACCCTTCGGCCATGAACTTCGGTTCCGGCGGCAATTCCGACAAGAAAGCCTGGAAAGATATCTGGGGCTGCGGCCAGGGCATCGGCGCGGTGGATGCGGTGCAAAGCGCCAGCGACGCCATTGGCAAGCTTAGCGAGGAATATCAGCAAGCCCGCCGCGCACTGAACGCGGCCTGAGCCAATAGAAGCGAAGGGAGAGACACCATGGCGAACATTGATTCATGGCATGCGGTTGTCGAAAGCCAGGACAGTCAGGCGCTCAGCGACCTGATTGCCGACGACGCCGTGTTCCACTCACCGCTGGTGCACACGCCACAGGTTGGCAAGGCACTGACCACCGCGTACCTGACTGCCGCGCTACACGTGCTGGCTAATGACAGCTTTCGTTATGTGCGGGAAGTCAACGAAGGGGAACACTCCATTCTGGAATTCGCCCTGGAGTTGGACGGCATCGCTGTGAACGGAGTGGACATGATCCAATGGAATGCGGAAGGCAAGATCATCGATTTCAAAGTGATGATTCGCCCCTACAAGGCCATTGAAGTGGTACGTACGCGTATGGCCGCCATGCTGGAGAAACTGGGTTAGGAAACCGCCTCGGCCTTCAGGCACCGACCATATAGGTCCTGAAGGCTTCGGTGGCTGCGGCCACTGTCACCGCCACAAAGACCCCGCTGAACATGATGCCCACAATGGCCACCAGGATCGCCATGAACTTGGTGCTCTTGTGTGATGGACGCAGATCCCCGTACCCCACCGTCAACGCGGTAATCATGGACCAGTAGAACGCATCGAACCGGCTCCAGCCTTCGCGCTGCCCCACCCATTGCCCCAGCCCGACGATCACCACCAGGAAACCGGCGAGAAACGGAGCGCCCAGCACCATGGCTTTCATGAACAGGGCCAGAAAGGCCAAGGCAAGCTCCATCGTCACATACCCTACAGGCTGAACAGCACCCGGCAGAACCAGGTCTTCAGGTAAGCGGTTTCGGCAATGGCCGGGTGCACCGGGTGATCCGGCCCCTGCCCTTCGTAACCCACCACCTGAATGCTGCGGTCGATGTGCCGGGCGCTACTGTGCACCACATCCAGCAGACGCTCTGCCGGCATGTGCATGGAGCAGGACGCCGATACCAGATAGCCACCGGGTTTCACCAGCCGCATGGCCAGCTCGTTGATGGCGTGATAACCGGCCAGGCCGTTCTTGAAATCTTTTTTGCGCTTGATGAACGCCGGCGGGTCCAGCACCACCAGATCATACTTTTCGCCGTCGGCAATCAATTGCTTCATGGCCGCAAACGCATCGCCCTGAATGCTGCCCACCGTGTCAGCGACACCATTCAGTTCGGCGTTGCGATGCACATAATCCGTGGCGATTTCAGAGCCATCCACACAGGTTACTGACTCCGCACCCGCCAGTGCCGCCTGCACACCCCAACCGCCACAGTAACTGAACACATCCAGTACGCGAGCGCCTTTGGCCAACGCCTGTATCTTCTGACGAGCGGCCCGGTGATCGTAGAACCACCCGGTCTT
>NZ_LWFX01001134.1:0-5983 GCF_001635175.1 Alcanivorax sp. HI0083
GGTTGGCGGCATGGGCAGGCAGGGAAAAACAAAAAAACGCGAGCAGGACCCCGAAGAAAGGACGGACCAGGAAGGTGCGCGGCATAGGCTTGAACTCGATTCAGTACATTAAAGGCGAGTCATTATCATTTATGTCTTTGCCTGCATCAAGCTAGTCATAACTCTTAATAAAGCACGAGAGTTCCAGGATCGGGTCAACCCACGGTAAACGCCAGCACCTTGCTGATATGCGCCTGGGGCCGCCCACTTTCCGCCTGCCAGGTGTTGAAAGCCGCCTGCGCGGCTTTCTGGTCCCGCTGGCTCGCCGGGGGTTTGTCGATAATGTTCTGCGCTTTCAGCGCGGCTACCACATCGCCAGTGGGATACCAGGTGTCGCGCCCCACCATGCGCAAAAACGCGGCACCGGAATTGCCGCCCAGCTGCTTGCCCCGCTTCTTCAGCAACAGCCACATGCCCACGGTATCGTCCGCCGGCCAGTCCGCCAGCCAGTTCCCCACACTGCCATACTCTTCGGCCAGATCGAGCACCAGCTGGGCGTTATGGCGGATCGCCTTCATCTTGCCCCAATGGCGAATCAAACGGGTGTCTTGCATGCGCTCGTCGAGCATGGAATCCGGCATCAGCACCAGCTTCTCCGGGTCGAAACCGAAAAAGGCTTCCTCGAATGCCGGCCACTTGTTGTCCACCAGGGAATGTTTCAAGCCGGCACGAAAAATACGGCGGGTTAACGCTGACATATAAAACGCATCATCACGGCCACGCAGTGTTTGTGCATCAGCGACGTCAGGCAGCTGTGACTGCACCGCTTTCAGCGAGCCTTTGCGGTTCACCGCCAGGGCCAGTAAATCCTTGAATGGGGTCACGCTCTACTCCGGTTTGCGCCTTTCAATGCAGGCGCCAGATATACAGTGAAAAGGACGCATTGTAGAATCACTTCCCTGCCCTCTACGAGTCGACCTGCGGGAACTTCATGACAAGCGATCAATACCACGTCAGCAAATCCGACAAACTCAAAGGCGTATGTTACGACATTCGCGGCCCTGTGCTGCGTGAAGCGCACCGGCTGGAAGACGAAGGCCACCGGGTGATCAAGCTGAATATCGGCAACCCGGCGCCGTTCGGTTTCGAAGCCCCCGAAGAACTGCTCCAGGACGTGATCGCCAATCTGCCGGAATCTACCGGGTATTGCCATTCCAAGGGCCTGTTCCCGGCCCGCAAGGCGGTGATGCAATACACCCAGACCAAGGGCATTGAAGGCGTCACCGTGGATGACGTAATCATCGGCAACGGGGTATCCGAGCTGATTGTCATGGCCATGCAAGCACTGCTCAACAGCGGCGATGAGGTGCTGCTGCCCGCGCCTGACTACCCGCTGTGGACGGCCTCCGTGCGGTTATCCGGTGGCACCCCGGTGCATTACCTGTGCGATGAACAGCAGGACTGGCAGCCGTCTCTGGAAGACATTCGCGCCAAGGTGAACAAGAACACCAAGGCATTGGTGATCATCAACCCGAACAACCCCACCGGTGCCAACTACGAGCCGGCCATGTTGCGCGAGCTGTTGCAGATCGCCCGCGAGAACAACCTGATCGTGTTCGCCGATGAAATCTACGACAAGATCCTCTACGACGGCGAGGAACACACCTCCATCGCCTCCATGGCCGATGACCTGCTGTTCATCACCTTTAACGGCCTGTCCAAGAACTACCGCGCCGCCGGTTTCCGTGCCGGCTGGATGGTTATTTCCGGCGCCAAACACCGGGCGGAAAGCTATATCGAAGGGCTGGATATGCTGGCCAGCATGCGCTTGTGTGCCAATGTACCCAGCCAACATGCTATCCAGACCGCTCTGGGCGGCTACCAGAGTATTGGTGACCTGGTGCTGCCCACCGGCCGCCTGGGGCGCCAGCGTGATCTGGCCTGGGAAATGCTCGACTCGATTCCCGGCGTGAGCTGCGTGAAACCCAAATCCGCGTTGTACCTGTTCCCGAAGCTGGACCCGAAGGTCTTCCCGTTCGAAGACGATGAAGCCTTTGCGCTGGACCTGCTCCGCGAAGAAAAAGTGCTGATCGTTCAGGGCACCGCCTTCAACTGGCCCGACCCGGACCATTTCCGCGTGGTGTTCCTGCCCCGCCCGGATGACCTGGAAGACTCCATCGGCCGGATTGCCCGTTATCTGGATCGGGCACGCAAGAAGTAACGTGTGACTGCGTCAGGCGCTGAGCGTCTGGCGCCCAAAAAGAACAATACCATGACGTCTGTTAGGTAAGCCCATGTCCCACCTGCATATCGATGATTTCACCCACGATGTGGCCCGCATTCTGATGCAGAGCTACATGAGTTTCCCTCGCCCGGGCGCCTTGTACGTGGAAGATATTATCGGCCCCACCGAGGTGGATGATGTGGGTTTGCACAGCACCCGACACATGAGCTGCCTGGGCGCCATGCTGTGGCTCGCCGAAGAAGGTTACCTGCGGTACCAGGCCACCATTTTTCAGGAAGGTCTGGAACAGGCCGTATTGAGCAACCGCGCTTTTGTGCTGCTCACCGCTCTCAGCGATCTACGCTTTGCAGAAACCGATCCGCAGCTTCCCGCCTCAGTGCAGCTGGAAAAAGCCACGGTTGCCGAACAACTGCTTCAGGCAATACGTGCCCAGGACTCCGCTCGCACCACAGCGCTGGTGCGCTACCTGCTGTCACGCAATCCGCAGCCGGTAGACAAGGACGAGTTCGCCCCGCTCGGCGCCAAATAAACTGCGCCACCTTTAAATCACCGCGCACCAACGCAAAAGACCCACACCATGTGGGCCTTTTGCTGTCGGGACATTTAGCGGGCTTCAGTGAAACGGAGCATTAGCGCTCCTGCATCAGCTCCAGGGTCTCCACCGTATTATCGGCCACCTCGGACTCGGTGAAACGCACGGGGCGCCACTGCAACTGGCTGTACTGCTGCGTCTGGTCACTGAAAAAAGCGCTCTCAGGATCATGTGACTGGCTGTAGCTCAGAAGCATTTCCGCCTGGGAGCCTTCATCGGTGTAAGACAGCGCCATGATAAAGCTGGAACCGTAATTGGGCCGATATGCCAGTTCATCCGTGCCATCGCCATCTTCATCCAGCGCAAACAGCAGGCTGTCCGGTTGCGGGCTGCCAATAACATTGTTGGCAAAGTCAGAGGTGCTGCGCGACGCGGTTTTGCTCTCCGCCATATTGAACACGCCCTCATAGGAATAGCCGCCACTGACGGGGATCCCGGCTTCTCCCTGCGCTTTGATCAAATACTGAATGTCACCCAAGGGGGCATCCAGGCTGATGCCATTATCGGTCAGCATTTTCGCGGCGCGAGCCAACGCAACCAGCACCGGGTCCTGCTCGGGGTTGGCCGTATCGATGGGCGCCAGGCCTGACGGCGTTGTCGCCCCGTTATCCGCATCGAAAGGTTGCGCAAACAGGCTGTCAGCCAGGCTACGATGCCCGCTCACCCGGAACTGGCGCAGGGTTTCACGCATCAGGTGAGCCCCGCGACTGGTGATGTTATAGGTTCCATCCCAGTTCACCAGCGCCTGGCAGGCTGCGGTTAAATCGTAAGCGGCCCCATCCAGCTCGGCGGTGCTGTAGCTGGTGCAACGCTGGGTCAGCTGGTTGGTCCAGTCACCGGCGAACAGCGAGCCATTATGGCTCAGCACGGTTTTCAATTCGCTGAAACTGAAGTTGCCATCGGCACCGGACAGGCCACTGCCGGACTCGTCACTGATCATCGCCGCGTTGTAACGGGTACGTGGGCTACGCACGGTGTCTTCAGGGCCGTAAAGAACACTGTATCCTTCCAGTGGTGCTTCAAGATTGCTCAACCAGTGGCTGCTGTTGGCGTTGTACAGGTAATCGTCGCGGGTCATTTGTGGCGCCTTGCTGAAAGGCACCAGCCCCGGGGTCAGGGTATCGCCACTGTCCACCCACTCATACACAGAGCTGTTGCCGGGCAGCAGCACGCTCCCTGCACCATCCTGCCAGATGGGTGCCAGCTGCGGGCTCTGCGATGCGGCGCGCCAGTAGCCTTCCGCCTGGGCACTCAACTGCGGTACCTGGGTGCCATCGATGTAACTGGCCGAGCCGGATTTGTCGATCATCAGCGTATTGACCCAGGGAATGCCCTGGTGCTCTTCAAATGCCGCAAAGAATTCTTCACGGCTGGTCGCTTTATCCATGGCCAACCATTGGTCCAGCATGCGGGTATTACCGGCATTGGCATCGCGGAACGTAACCGCAGAACCACTGCTCCACCCCAGTGAGGGCGACAGGGAAGCGAGGTTCACCATCGGCCCAAAGTGGCTGTAGTAAACCGGCTGGGAATACGGCGCCAGGCTGCCATCCGGCTGCTTGACCTGAACGGTTACTTCCCTTTGGGTCATGGCGCGGCTCTCGCCATCAAACAGATAGCGGGTGGGATCGCTGCCATCCAGCTCAAGCTGGTAAAGGGTAAAACGTTTTGACTGGGATACCGTGTGCGTCCAGCCCAGATGCTCGTTGAAACCGATCACCACCGCCGGCAACCCGACCAGGGTCGCGCCAGTGATATCCAGCTCGCCGGGAATGGTCAGATGATTCTGGAAAAAACGCAGTTCCCCATCCCAGGGAAAGTGCGGATTGGCCAGAAGCAAGCTATTGGCGGACTCACTGCGCTCCGCCCCCAAGGCCCAGCCATTACTGCCGATACCCTCAGAGGTCAGCACCTGTTTGGCGTCCAATTTCACGTTGAATGCAGCCCGGGCGCCGGCTGCTGCCGACGGCGGCTGTGCCGCAGCGATGGCGCTAATGAAGTTCCGGCTACTGGCCAGGCCTGCCAGATCAAGCTGATAGGCCAACAAGTCTTCAGCTGAAATCGGCGTTACCCATTCCGCCCCACGGCAAGGGGAAGGATAGTCTCCCTGGCTTTCTTCCAGCACCTGATTGAACCCGGCGCTGTACCCAGCCAGCATTTGTTGCGACGTGGCAGACAGCTGTGCAAACAGCTGCTGCGCCTGCGCCGGATAATCCAGCGCTTTATAGCCCACATCACTCAACAGATTTTGATTGCCCTGCCCCGCTCCCAGGTAACGGGATTTTTCTGATTTCAGCTTCATCAGCTGTTCAGACAAGGTACACAGGTTTTCCCGGGCCTGGGCATAACCCACCCCGTAGCCAAGGCTGGCGTAGTCTTCTGCGGTGATATGGGGGACCCCATACTCGGTGTAGCGCACCGTTGCCTGGTAAGGAGAATCGGGGCCTGTTGTTGGTGGACTTGCTTTTTCCGAATCCTCACTACAGCCTAATAAGAGCGCGCAGCCAAGCATGGCAATGCCAGTGCTGAATCGCATGATAGCCTCCTCGATTTGTTATCATTCTGACGATGGAAGCGTGTTATTAGACAGGACTGTTGGCGGCAGAACGCCCGCTTCGATGGACTCGAAAAAAAACAATTTATCCGTTTTAATTCAAAAAGTTACAGGTTCAAATCGATCCATTCGAACGTGAGATCCCGATGAATTACTGGACTGCAGGCGCCGCTATCGTGTGCCTGAGCATCAGCTCTACCTTGCTGCTGGCCGGCTTGAGCTGGATGGTCAATCGCCAACAACATCGACTGCCACTGGCCTACCTGCTTGCACTGATTGCGCTGGCAGTTCTGCAATCGCTGGAATTTGTGTATCACTCCACAGATCTGTTCCAGCACTGGCCCTTCTTCCTGAAGCTGGCTGACCCTGTCGTGGTGATGATCCCGTTTTGCATCTATGGCTATATTCGTGCCCTGCAAGGGCAGAACATCCTGGCCAGGTCGCGGCGTCGCCGCTGGACGCACGCGTTACCGGTGCTGCTGGTGGCCGCCCTCGCCGTGCCCTTCTGGAGCCTGCCCCCGGAACAGAAAATCTACTGGATGCTGGCCGGGCGCAAGAACCATGACCTGTGGGAGCCCATCACCCTGTACGGCAACCCTTATCTGGCCATCAT
>NZ_LWFX01001135.1:0-776 GCF_001635175.1 Alcanivorax sp. HI0083
AGCCGGACCTGGAAGGCCGCAGCGACGCGCTGGTGCCGGATACACGTTATTGAAAGGCAATGTAGGAGCCATGCTTGCATGGCGAACCGAGCCCTAGCGAGGAAAAGGCGTTGCAGGATCCTCCGGAATCTCACCTGAGGAATCGGATACGCCTTCTCGCCCTGTGGTGCTTGTGCTTCGTTTCGTGAGGTTCGCCATGCGAGCATGGCTCCTACAACAGCCCCTGCTTTTACTGTTCACTAATCAGTTTAAGCCCCTTCTCCAGCGCCCCACGATTGGCTTCCACCACCGCTGCTGCCGCCTGCCCCTGACGCTGGCGTTGATCCGGATAACGGAACAGCGCCTGCAGGGCAATGGCCAGGGCATCCGCATTGTCCACCAGGGTCAGGGCACCGGCGTCATCCAGCAGATTGGAGATGGCGGTAAAGTTGTGCAGGTGGGGGCCAGTGAGCACCGGCTTTCCCCAGCCGGCCGGTTCCAGCAGATTGTGCCCGCCCACCGGCACCAGGGAACCGCCCACAAAGGCCACGTCGGCCACCCCGAACAACATCAACAACTCGCCCATGGTATCGGCCAGGTAAACCTGGGTGTCGGCGGCGATGGTGTCCTGCTTGCTGCGCCGGGCCAGGCCAAGTCCCTGCTGGCGGACCAGCTGGGCCACGCTGTCGAAACGCTCCGGATGCCGGGGCACCAGCATCAGCAGGGTCTGCGGTGCCGTTTCCAGTAGAGCCTTGTGCGCTGCCAGCACCGGCTCGTCTTCACCGGGATGGGTACTG
>NZ_LWFX01001136.1:0-1742 GCF_001635175.1 Alcanivorax sp. HI0083
GGAAGGCTTCCCGCGATACCGGCTTGAAACCGGTATCACAGCGCAGCGCCGACGCCCGCAGGCCAAACAAGGTCAATGCGCCACCGGCGACCACAATCAGGAAGCCAAGAATGAAAGCTCCCCGGGCCGGGTCGTTGGCAAAGGCGTGGACCGAGGTCAGCACCCCGGAGCGCACCAGGAAAGTCCCCAGCAAGCTCAGAGAGAAAGTAATGATCGCCAGCAACACCGTCCAGGCACGGAACATGTTGCGCTTTTCGCTCACCGCCAGTGAGTGAATCAAGGCTGTACCCGCCAGCCATGGCATCAGGGAGGCGTTTTCCACCGGATCCCAGAACCACCAGCCGCCCCAACCAAGTTCGTAGTACGCCCACCAGGACCCCAGCGCGATACCCACGGTCAGGAAACTCCACGCCACCGTGGTCCACGGCCGGGCCCAGCGAGCCCAGGCCGGATCCAGGTTACCCATCAGCAAACCGGCCACCGCAAATGCAAACGCCACGGAGAAACCTACATAGCCCATATAAAGCATGGGCGGGTGAATAATCAGTCCAGGGTCTTGCAGCAGCGGATTCAGATCGGCGCCATCCAGCGGGAACCAGGGCAGGTTTCGATCAAAGGGGTTGGAGGTGAGCAGCATAAACAGCATAAAGCCCACGGAAATCATGCCCATGACAGCCAGCACCCGGGCCACCATCGGCAATGGCACACTGCGGCTCAGCAACCCGACCATGGCCGCCCAGCCGGACAGCATCCAGCCCCACAGCAACAGGGACCCTTCGTGGCCGCCCCAGATAGCAGACAGCCGGTACTCCAGCGGCAACGCAGAGTTGCTGTGCCCAGCCACATAGGTCACGGAGAAATCATTGATATAGAAAGAATAGCCCAGCGCCACCATGGCGACAGTCATGGCCAGCCACTGCACCCAGGCCAACGGACGGGCATACCACTGCCAGGCAGGCAGGTTGCGATACACGCCAATCAGGGGGAAAACTGATAGGCACAGGGCAGCAGCCAGTGCCAACCACAGGGAAAGATGCCCGATTTCTACCGCCACGAGAGCTCCTTACTTATACGACTGGATATGCGACTTGCGTTTTTGACTGGTCAAGGGGCGGCCGGACGCGGCTATTTGGCGCGATCCGGCGCGCATAGCATCGGTAGATGGTCCGGCAATTGCAAGTCCGTGGCGGTGCCGCAATGAAAAGACCCCCTGAGCGGTACAAGAAGATAGACAGCGGTCATTTCACTCCGTTCATCGGTCATTTTCGGTAAAACGGCGCCAAGACATATTTTGAGACGGTTGCTATTCGTATGCTCTCACTTCGCTTTGCTACTATCAGCGCTTACATGACAGGGTGTCACCGCGCTGAAGATAAAACGTCACAAATAATCCATATACTCAAAATGCGCCGCCCTGGCCTGCATGGAGTAAGACTTTGAGCACTACGACAACACAGAAATCTTCCTATTCTCGCGAGGACCTCCTCGCCTGTGCGCACGGTGAGCTGTTTGGCCCCGGCAATGCGCGACTGCCTTTACCCAACATGCTGATGATGGACCGCATCACCCATATCAGCGAACAGGGCGGCAAATACGGCAAAGGCGAAATCGTTGCCGAGCTGGATATCCGGCCGGACCTCTGGTTCTTCGATTGCCACTTCGAAAGTGACCCGGTGATGCCGGGCTGCCTGGGCCTGGATGCCACCTGGCAATTGCTGGGCTTTTTCCTGGGCTGGGTGGGC
>NZ_LWFX01001137.1:0-2991 GCF_001635175.1 Alcanivorax sp. HI0083
CTTGGCGGCTAACAACTCCATGTGTGATCTCGGGTCTCGATCAAGGCGCCGATAGGCACCGGTAGCGGTCAAGAGAGGCATCCGGCTTGTGGCTGTCTGCGTCATCGCCCTACGAGAGATACTTTACGGCGCAGGACGCGCAATGTGCTTGCTTTCTTCACCCATTTTCGGCCTTATGAGCAAGATAATTGCGCAAAACCACCAAATAAGAGAGAAAAACCCCATGAGCAGCTCCGAACTGGCAAAACTGGATCGCACCGACCTGCGTATTCTCGATGCGCTGCAGCACAACGGCGGGCTCAGCAACCAACAACTGGCGGAAACCGTAGGGCTATCGCCTTCACCCTGCTCCCGGCGGGTCCAAAAGCTGGAGTCCGCCGGCATTATTGTGAAGCGGGAAACGGTGCTGGATGCCCGCAAGCTGGGACTGGACCTGACCGTGATGATCCAGATCAGCATGGACCGCCACACACCGGAGCGCTTCGCCAATTTTGAAGAGAAGGTGGCCAGTTACCCGGAAGTACAACTGTGTTACCTGGTCACCGGGCAGGAAGCCGATTACCTGCTGAAAGTGGTAGTGCCCGATATCGACGGCTACCAGCACTTCCTGCTCAACAAGATCACCCGGATCGAAGGCGTCAGCGGTGTGCATTCCAGCTTTGTGATGCGGCGGGTGGTGGATACGGCAGCCTTGCCGCTGAATTATGTGGAGACGTGAGGAGCAGTTGAAAGTTCAAAGTTTAAAGTTGAAAAGCGCGAGATAGGTTTTTGTATTGGAGAGTCCGTGCCCGCGCCATTACCGGGGAACGCGGGCGCGGCATTACAGACATCGACGGCCTGATTCGCGTTTAAACTTTAAACTTTCAACTCAACCCACCACGCCTACAAGCCGGCCGCTCGTAGCTGATATGCTGACTCCATCAACCGCGTTGAATTACGAGACCATGAAAAACCTGCTGATCGTCGCCCACGCCCCGTCACCGAATACGCAAAAACTCCGCGATGCCGCCGCCCGTGGCGCCGGGCACGAGGATATCGAGAGCGTCTCGGTCACCGTGAAGGCACCACTGGAAGCCGGCCCTGAAGATGTGATGGCCTGTGATGCCATCCTGCTCGGCACCACGGAAAATCTGGGCTATATGAGCGGTGCGTTGAAAGACTTTTTTGACCGCACTTACTACGCCGTACTGGAAGAGAAACAGGGCCTGCCCTGCGCCCTGTACATTCGCGCCGGCCATGACGGTACCGGCACCCGCCGGGCGGTGGAAACCATTGTCACCGGGTTACGCTGGAACTGGGTACAGGACCCACAAGTACTCAAAGGGGAATGGCAGGACAACTTCGAGGCCGAAGTGGAAGAACTGGGAATGTATCTGGCGGCGGGACTGGATGCGGGGGTGTTGTAGCTCCGAGCCACTAGCCTCGAGCGACGAGACGCGGGAAAGGGCTGCTGTTACGGCGATGCAGTGCCCGCGCACCGGAGCCGCATTCAAGAACAAACTGCAGGGCTGAATGGCGGAGATTGGCTCACGCCAATTTCCACCCTACGAACACAGATACCAGGATTGACCGCACCCCGCGCTCGAACGCGAACACCAACCTCTCAGCACCTGATACCCCAACCCGCGCCTCGCAGCTCGAAGCTGGTAGCTCGCAGCTGCCTTTACTTGCTCTTACTCACCATGGCCGCGATCACCGCCTTGGCTTCGTCGCCCTGGAGCATTTCCCCGAACAGTGCCAGGTCTTCTTTCACCACCTGGTGCAAAGGCTTGTTGATGGACTCACGCATCAGCCGCTTGCTCGCCTGCAGGGCACGAGGCGGTTTTTTCGCCAGTGTCGCCGCCAGATTGCGGGCCGTCGCGTCCAGCTCTTCACGCGCCACAACCTTGGCCAGCAGCCCGATTTCCAGCGCTTCTGCGGCCAGCATCGGTTCACCAAGCAGCAGCATGCGCGCTGCGCGCTGATAGCCGATCCAGGCTGGCAGCAGCTTGGCGGAACCCGCTTCCGGTACGGCGCCCAGGTCCACAAACGGCGTGATCAGCTTGGCATCCTCGGAGGCCACCACCAGGTCCATGTGCAACAGCATGGTAGTGCCCACACCAACCGCGTTGCCCTGCACGGCCGCAACGACAACCTTGGGGAAATCGTGGATGGCCTGAATGAAATGGGCAGCCTCCCCCGCTTCACCGGGCTTGGCATTCAGGAAATCCACCAGGTCGTTACCGGCACTGAAGGACTTGCCTTCACCCCGGAACAGCACCACGTGAATATCATCACTTTGCTCTGCAGTGGCCAGCAGCTTGACCAAATCCCGGTACATGGCACTGGTCAGCGCATTCAATTTGTCCGGACGGTTCAGGGTAATTTCCATCACTGATTCGGTGTTGTTCACCAGAACCAGATCACTTTCCAGTGTCGGCATCGTCACGACAGCTCTCCCAATCGTATTTATAGTCGGGCAAGGCTAGCGGGCGCGCCCCCACCTGCCAAGGGCGAATAACGACAAAGACGCTTGACCAGCCGGTCAAAGGCGATTAAAAAAGCGAACCTCGGTCGGAATCCCTATAGTGAAACTGATTACTTTCGATCCTTTCCGCACCCTCGGGCTCCCCGGTGTGCGTTATATCAAACCGGAGCATATGCATCAGCACCGCGACGAACTCGCGGCGGCGGACTGGCTGCTATTCCCCGGTTACTGGCAGATCAACAGCCTGCATTACGTGCTCAAGCGGCCGATTTTTCCCAGCCTGTGCAGTTACCACCTGGGTCACGACAAGGTGGAGATGACTCGCGCCCTGCAAACGGCCTGCCCGGACCATGTGCCCGAAACCCTGATCACCTCATCGGACAAATACGGCATCGGCCAGATTCTCGATCAATGGCGCTTTCCGTTTGTGGCCAAGTCGGTGCGCTCCAGCCAGGGCATGGGTGTCTACCTGATCGAAAACCGGCAACAGTTACAGGACTATGCCGCCCGCGAAACCGTTCTGT
>NZ_LWFX01001138.1:0-12157 GCF_001635175.1 Alcanivorax sp. HI0083
CGCCTGCTCAATGGCGGTACGTCCTTCGAAACTGTCGTACTGCCATTGGTACTGCTGACCCTGGTGCTCGGCTGATACCGAAACCACAAAGGAGTGAGGCTCATAGATCTCCATGTCGCCACGCAGAAAGTCCGCTTGCGGGGCAAAACCGATCTCGTCGCGCACATTGCCGAGCCGCGTCAGCACCACCTGCAAATTCACTTCCCTTGGATCGACCGGTTCACCGTCATCGCTAATCCAGGCTCGATACTCCGGCGGCACCCCGGTTTCAAAAATGGCCAGCTCCACAGAAAAGTCACCGTCGCGCAGCACCAGTCCGCGATGCGGCCCCTTCTCCGGCTCCGCTTCCTGCTCTTCTGCGGCTCCCGCTGCCAGTGTCACCAGCGGAAAAACCAACAACATCCATACCGTCACCAGCAAGCCGATGGGTTTACGAAAAACATTCATTACTTCTGCTCCTTACTTTGCGCAGAGACACTTTTTACATATAGAGCCAAGCCGGTGAGGCGCTCAATTTCGGTAAGGCTCACGTGGGAGGCCAACTGCGTGTTGATCAATGCCAGCCGAGCATCAAGCAGCTCCTGCTTGACGGAGATCCACTCCAGATAACTGAAGCGACCCAGCGAAAATGCCTCATTGGCTGCGCTAACGGCTTGCCGCAAACGCGGGATCATTTCTTCACGCAATGCAGCAGCCTGATGGCGGCTATGCTGCAGCGCCTGGTAGAGCTCAAACAAGCGGGCCTGCAGACGGCTTTCCTCGGAAATCGCCATAGCTTCATTCAGCGATTTTTCTGCCGCCAACTCGCTGATCCGTGCCTGATTACGGCGCTGATTACCCAGTGGAATCGCGATGCCAGCCACCACACCAAAATCATCCGTGGCTTCATAGCGCCGCACGCCCGCAGAAAAACGCCAGCGAGACAGGGCATCCGCTTTGGCCATGGCCATCTCTGACTCATTTACCCGTGCCTGGGTGAGGAATCGAGTCACCCGTGGGCTCTGTTGCAGTTGCTTCTCAAGGTCTTCCAAAGACACCAGCTGCTGACTGGTTTGCAGCTCGCCCAACAGAGCAAAGCCGACGTCATTGGCTGCCCCCCACTGGGCCGCCAGGTGCTGCCGAGCCACAAGCAGCTCATGATCCAGATCTTCCACATCCAGCTTACGACGCTCCAGCTCCACCTCCGCACGCAGCAGATCCACCCGCGAAGCGCGCCCAGCACGACTGCGGCGGCGAAGCTCATCCAATGATGTTAAAGCGTTATCGCTGGCCAGTTTTGCCAGCGCCAGACGTTCCTGATACGCCAGCGCAGTCAGAAAAGCCTGGGCCGTGCGGGCCGCCACGTCGTAACGCAGCAAATCTTGCTCAATAACTGCAACAGACTGTTTTCCTTCTGCGACATCGACTCGGCTCTCAACCTGCTTTCCCTCTAAAGCCCAACTCAGACTGAGCGTCGCCTGGGCACTATCGGCACCTTCATAGATGCCACTCCCCAGCACATCCTCAACTTCCAACTGAATCTCGGTTCCGCGGCGAATCTCTGCCTGGCGAATTTGCGCCCGGGCAGCCTGGGTTCGGTAGGCCAGAGCCTTGATCTGGGGATGCTGCTCCAAGCTTCGCTTTATTGCCTGAGTGAAGGTCAGTTCAGCTTCAGCAGCCTCCAGTGGCGACGCGAAAGCCAGCACTCCCAGTAGTATCAGTGGCGCAAAAAACCGATCGATTCTCGGTTTTTTGCGCGTAAAAAAAATTGAAATTCTATTCATCAGAACACTCTTAATGAAGAAATAAGGTTTCCAGAAAATGGTGCACAAGATCAACACTGGCGGCACTGCATAGTGCCGCAACCACCACCACAGCGCCGACAACCGCCACAGACACACTGCGCTGTTCAGTCGGACCCAGCAAATGAATAATCCGTCGCTGAACCGCATGGGCAGCAAAATGACAATGCACCTGACCAAGTTCCTGCTCTCTAAAGCGGGTCGCCAGTTTTTCTACATTCAATAACGACTGGGCAATTGCGGCAGGCTTCGGATAACGGCGCAACACCCATTCGTCCGCTCGCTGCTCCTGAACTAACTCTAGTTCCGCCAGAAGAAAGCGGCGTACAGGTGAGGGATAAAGCCCTACCAACATGGCAAATAGGCTTTTCCTCAAAGGATCACGGCGAACAATATGGGCTTGTTCATGCAGGCCGATAATATGCCGTTCTTCTTCCGAGATAGAAGAAGCAAGCCCGCGAGTAATGAAGGCCTGCGGTGACAATAACCCCGCGACAAACGCCATGGGCGCATCAGCATCTAACTCGGCAAGTCCACCCTCGCTACGCTCACTCAGTGCAGCGAGCAACGTGTACCTACGACTCAGAGCCCGGGTCCGCCAAGCCCCAAATGCAAACGCGATGAAGATCGAAAGAAGACATAGCGACAGGAATACCCCATGCCAAGATGCCGGTGAAAACAGATAGGCGTGGTGCCAATGGATGATCCCGGCAAGCCACAAATGGGAGGCGGGAAACAATTCCGGCATAACCGATAGGATAACCGCTGCCCCGCCTGCAATTATTGGGAAAGATGCGATCAGCCACAGCAAGTTACTACGCATGGTTAGCGAGTAGCCCTCAAAACCCGGCATGACGAAACGCACTATAATAGCAGTGATCACTATCCCACCCAGCACCCCAAGCATCAGGATAGTGAGCAGATGCAGCAACAATGCGGGATACCCGAAAATCATTGGCCAGATTGCTCCGCATCTGCCTCACGATGGGCTTCGATCAGTTTTTCCAGCGCCTCGATCTGCTTCTCAGAAAGCTTTTCTGAGAAGGTACTGAAAGCCGCGATCAGCGTGCTGCCGGGGTCCGCACTATAATCCTCGCCAATGCCCTCAATCAATTTTCCGATAAAGGCTTGGCGGTCCATAGCTGCCTGGTAATGGAATGCATGGCCTTGCTTTTCACGGCGCAGCAGGCCCTTCTTATAGAGCCGATCTAGGGTGCTCTGGATTGTGTTCAGGGTACCACCACGCCGCTTTTCGAAATGCGAGTGCACGGACTTGGCATCCGCTGTCCGCCCTTTCCAGAAATACTGCAGTACCTGCTTTTCAAGCTCACCCAGCTGCATATCTGTCCGCCAATTGATCACATGGCCAGAACCATGACACACACAAAACCGAGCGTCAATCGGTTTTTATTAATTCAACCCAAGAGAGAAATAGGGAAAACCGAGCGACCTCTGAATGTAAAGGCAACCATCTTGAAAATTGGCCAGATCAAAGAAAACTCTCATCGTTCTACCGATCAAAAAACCAATAATACAAAGGTGTTCGACAGAGAATACAAGAGGAATTTCGAAGGCGGAGAAGGGAAAGCCACACTAAATGCTACACTTTTCTTTATTATAACGATGGCGCCACCTCCCTATGGCAGAAGCATAAAGGCCACCATCTTAGCTCCTCTCTATATCCTGTTAACTTTTAATTTATGATTCTAGTAGCACGAAAAGCATCTCTACCATGCAAAGTAATCCCTTTATTTGTCGGCATTTCAGGATACCTATTAGGAGGAATTATTGTGAAATCGAGTGGAATATCAGCATACCTAGAAGCATCACTCGGCATGTAATTAATTAGATTAGGGTATGGAAATTTCAAATTTGGATCTGGCTGCCAGGCCACCAAAAATGCGAGGGGCATATACTTCATTAACGACACCACAACAGGCGGCGTTCCAAATCTGGGTAGCATTGACATTGCTCTAACAAGCACCTGATCCCAGTAAGGATATATCCAATAGTAAACCCTAAGCTCTTCAGGTGCTGGGGCAGCGGGGTCTAAAACGAAATCCGCCAACACATCTCCCATCTCTCCGCGAGGAAAATACCCGACTCCAACGGAAAGAATATGGCCACAAACAGCTTTGGCAACCAGTCCCGGCTGAGTATTGAAATGAGCTACCGAGGGTCTATCCAGCTGACTGAACAGATACCTGGAAACATCGTTAGAGAGATTAATTAATGCCTTGTCGTATTGGCTTCCAAGCAGATCTCTATTGCACGAAAGACAGGTTGTTCTGAATTTCACCCCTTGCTGAAAATGACGTGGCTTCCCCCTCTCTCCAGGTTCAGCACCAAGGCTTCCAACAAGATTATGGAGCGCCATTCTAGGAAAGCGAGTAACACCCTTCGGGGGAACATGATCTTCCGTAAGAGGGCCTGTTTCTCCGCAGATATTACAGATTCCATTTTTAGGCCCTTTTACTCTAGGAAAAGTCATCCAGCCCTCTATACGAAAAGGAAAATCTAACTAATAACCGCCAAGATTTGCTCTCTTACATTACGCCCCTGCTCATCTTTTTTCTGGGCCATAAGGTATATGCCCTTACCCTCGCTCCCCTTAGCCCACAGCTCCCCAACCAGCCGCTTTTCTTTCTCTTGGTCCGCAGAGAATCGATCCGCGCCCTTGTACTCAATAACAAGAAGCCGCCCATCCTTGAGTCGAGCAACGAAATCAGGGTATGTACGCTGGCGAGATGTAGGCATCCAGAACTGAGAGGAATGCACCAAGTTGCGAACCCAAAACTCTACTTCGTCAAGAAAATCAATTGCCTGAGCGCACTCAAACTCTTCGGCCAATTTACCCGCCGGCGTTTTCCAGGGTAGCTCGCCAGGTACCGGATAATAATGCTTACGGAATCGATACTGGCCCTCGTAGTATTTCCGTGCCGGATAGAGAGCCATATCTGCCGGATAAGTAAAAGAATGATCAGGAGCATCACTGGTAACGACCTCAATCCCTCCGTCGAATAATGCCTCCTGAAAACCCTCTTTATAGGCTCGACTCTTGGCTATCTGGAGCTGTTCAGCGAGCTTGCGGCGCAAGATAAACTGACCTTTCAGCAATTGCGCCAGAGAAAAACCCCGACTATCCCGAAGGTCACTGATAGCACGACGAACCCACTCCCTGAGAACAGGTTGCTTTACTGATGGATCTCGGATTGCGTGATCCAGCCAGCCAACGAGATCTGCTTCGGTGCGATCATGGGCGAACCCAGGAAGATAGGTCGCAGCATCATCCTTGATTAAGCGGTAATTGAGCTCCTCCCCATCTAGGTCGACCTCAAACGTCATGGTCTCATCGTTGATGCGAAAACTGGACAAATCGGGCGGAAAAGACAACAGATCCCAAGTGAAGTTAGTCGAAAGGGCACCTTTATCAACCAACTCCAATTCGCCCTGCTCAACCATGCACAGACGAGGAACACTGAACACAGCCCCTCGTTCACTAGGTGCCTTGGCTGCCAAGGATTTCAACTGGTGTTGCTCAATTCGTGCAGCTAGCTCTTCCCGCTTCTTGGGTGGAGCCGTAGCCACAATAACCTCTACTGTTGCCTCATCAATTTCGTCGGTAAGGTCAATGGTTCCCCCTTTCCCTTCTGGGCTGGGAGTAAACAGCACCCGTTGATGGTCTCGTTCTGGCACATTAGCAAGATTGGGAGCCTTAGGCAGCTCAATACGAGTTGTAGGCAGAGGCGGAACTGTAATTTCGCCACCCTCAAGAGGTAGGTCTCTCTCTTTCCGGATTGCGGTAGCCGCTTCCATCGGGTTGAAGCCAATATTGACCAAGGATTGAGTCAACTCCCCAGCGGCCCTGCCAAAATCGTCCGTAACCGCATGAGCGTAGGCCTTGTTCATTTCCCCCTGGCGGCGACGGGTTGCGTACGGCATTCGTAACACTCTGCCAAGCAACTGCTGGATATCTTTATCGCTTTTGACTTGGGCTACAGAGCAGAACACATAGGCAAAAGAACAATCCCAGCCCTCTTTAAGTGCCTGCTTGGTGATGATGACCTCTATTGGACATTCCCGCGCAAAAAGATCCACACCGTCGATTTCGCGGGTCGTGCCTGTAGCAATGGCAATCGATTTCTCAGCAACGCCTGTCTCGACAAGGTGTCGCTTCACCTCTTCAACCGTGGCAGCGCCTTTTGCGTTCTGGGCCTGAATCAAGAGAATCGGACGGATGTAGTCAGGCTCATCCATGGCCGTTTTAGCGAGCATGTTCCGGCGTGCCACCGCACTATTGATGGCTTCTTGCCACTCCCCATTATGTTCCTTCAGAACAACAGGGAACTTGATCATGTTTTCTGCCTTCAACTCGAAGGCAGAAACACTTACAAGAACATTTGAACTCTTAACGTCGGGAGTGGCGGTCAACTCAACAACGCCACGAGGCCCTAGCCGCTCATAAACCGTATAAGAGAGGGGCGTAGTCGCGTTATGGGCCTCGTCCATGATAATTAAAGGGCCGTGCATTCTGAGCAGGTTTGCAAATGACGCCACTACTTGCCCGCTGTCATCCCGATGCAAGTATTCCAGCTCTTTGGAACTGCTGGAGAAATGGGGTTCCAGCTCTTCGTGGTAATCATAAACCTTACGGCCTTCCTTATTTTCCACTCTCAATGCAGCAACAGTGGAAATCACGATACAAACCTTAGTTCCCAAGTCTGCAGGACGGATTTGGGAAAAATCTGCGACGTCAAAGACCGCGACCTGACCACCAAAGGCATCATCTAGCTCCTGTCTGTAGGGATGCCTTGGATCGCTGAATGCCTCCAGAGTTTGATCCTTGATTTGAGTGGTTGGGACCATCCACATCACGAGCGGAAACTGCCGTTCCAGCAAAGACCGACTTGCGGCCTGAATAATGTGGGCCCCCATGACAGTTTTCCCCCCACCCGTGGGAATACGCAGGCAGACATACGGGATGTGCGGCAAGCCAGGCATGGGCTTGTATTCGTCAATCAGCCCTTCATCCACGGCTTTACCGAAAGCAGATGCGGCTCCTTCAACACGAGCCAGCTCCAGAAAATGCTCCAGGCTGGCAAGGGAGCGACGTTGATATTGCTTGAGAGCCAAAGCCATAGAGCTATGCCTTGATGTCGTAGGGTGTTTGTTTAAAAGTGATATCCAGCTCGTCAAGCTGCTCCTGAGTCAGGCCACTAGCCTCCCCATAAATCACCTTTGGGCCATCAAACTTAGGGAGCGAACGTAAAACTCGACGCGTCAGAACATTCCCCCCTCCATTACTCTCATCACCCAGAATTCCGTTATAAAGCAGGTAGTAACCGATACCGTTATGACTCCCTAGGAATGACTCTTTCGGGGCACGAGTTGAGCGAGCAATTCCTGTTTCGGAGAACCAGACATGGGCCGCTAAACTTTCAAAACGTATATCTGGCCGGATATGACCATTTTCGTCGAACACTGGCGCGCCTAGTTTAAAGAAACGAAACCCCCCTCCTCCTTGCCAGTTGACTGACTTCGAGATACCTCCCTGCTCACCAAGCACAACTTCTTTGAGGCGTGGCTGACAATGTGAGCGGGCATGCTCACCCATCTCTATTCCGATCCATTGCCGACCAGTCTTATGAGCTACTGCAGCAGTCGTTCCGGACCCGAGGAAACTGTCGAGGACGATGTCTCCCGGATTTGTGGCGATATCAAGGATTCGCTTGATAAGTCTTTCAGGCTTCGGTGTATCGAAAGCTTGGTCTGCCCCAAACAGCTCATTGATTTCTTTTTTTGACTCCTGATTGTGACCAACCTCAGAATTTGGCCACCAAGTCCAAGAGGACACTCCCTCGTGCTCAGCCAAATAATTCTTAACTCGAGGCCTTCCATCGCCTTTGGCGCCAAACCACATACGGCCTTGTTTTCGCAATTCATGAAACACAGGCTCAATATTAGACCAGCATCGCCCCGCAGGCGGCTCAACGATACGCCCGCTTGGCAACTGAATCTTATACATCTGGTTTGGACGCCAACCTTGCGCCGTAAAGTCAGTTGAGGACCATGGTCCACGAGGGTCGTTGTCAGGATTTTTGAATCCAGTCGCCTTCGAACGGTCCAATGCTAATCGATTTAAGGAAATCTTATTTATGTCTCTCGCATAAACAAAAAGGTGATCATGCGCAGCCCCCATCTGAATACGCGCATCTGCCGATGTACGCTTCTGCCAAAGAGCATTACAGACAAAATTCTTTCGCATGAATATCTCATCAGCAATAACTTTAAAGTAGTGCGCTTCGTTATCGTCTAAGGTTACCCAGATTGTTCCATCTTTAGATAGAAGGCTGCGGAGCAGCTGCAAACGGGGATACATCATCGACAACCACTGCGAATGTTCGAGGTTATCGTCATAGTGTTCAAAAGCGCTTTGCGTGTTGTAAGGGGGATCGATAAATATGCACTTCACTTGCCCAGCATAGTAGGGAAGCAAAGCTTTTAAAGCATCGAGATTATCTCCCTCGATGAGCATATTGGCCGAATCAGGCTCACCGTAAGATAGACCCGTGACAGGCTGCAGCAATCGGTACGGTGTGAGCGCTGCGCGGGTCAAATCTTCCTCACGTTTATACCAAGACAACTGCGGCATTTAGTATTTTCCTGTTCCTACAATTCTTTGTTGATCATCAAAATGAAGACCACTATTTTTTGAATGGAACCACATCGCCCGGCATTGGGCCATTTGATCTTCTTGCCTTGGATTTGAGCTTAAGAGAAACCACTTTATCCTCAGCATTTATCTGCTCACTTAGATAACCATGGCGGAGATTACAAAGCATCTCGATTATCTCCGGCGCCAAGCCAATTTGATTAACCAGTGTGTCACGATCAAAAACCCCGTTATCTACCAAGAGGTGGACGCCACGCATCATCAGCTTGGGCTGCTCAAAAGGGATGGCATCATCTCCAGGCTCACCCTTTGTCCACTTTCGGGCAGAACGACCTTTCCAAAGCCTTAGCTCAAGTTGCTCATTCAAAAGAGAAAGGTCTCGGCACCGAACAATCATTGCAGCAACAGACACCCTCCACCTGGATTTTAGCGAGAGCAGATTGTCAAGGGTTGGCCATACCACTTCTTGAGAGAAGCTATCAGGCGGCAGCAAGAAAGCACTAGCAAACCGGTGTGCCTGCTCTTCCAATAGATTGTAGAGCTCACTTTTGGCGTACTGGCTTGCCGCGATGCGAGAATGAAGCACGATATGACCTAATTCGTGGGCAGCATCGAAGCGACTGCGGATCGCGTTCGCCTTATCCTCCGCAATCAGGACGTAAGGTCGACCGTCTATAACAGAAACATGAGAAACGCCATCCATTTTCACATGCCCCAAAGTGGCTCGCGTACAAATAATTCCCGCGTTCTCCATCACCTGTATTACATTAGGGATTGGAGCTGTGCCCAGCTTCCACCGTAAACGGCACTCCCGCGCAACTTCCTCTATCTCTTCATCACTGATCAAACGGCAGTCAGTCGCATCAAGCATTGGAATATTGACCGGAGGCCAGTCCATCGCACCCTGGAAAAAGTCAGATACTTCCTGAAGCCAGGAAAGATAAAGCTTCGACCTTTCACGTGCCTGCTTGTGGGCAGAAGCTTGGGAGCGAAAAAAATAGGGGCGTATATCCTTTTCACTCACCTGAGGCAGCGGTTTAAGAAACCATTGTCGAGAGACACCAAACACCTGACACAAACGGCCAAAGGATTCAGCTTCTGGAAGCTGCGAGCCTTTTTCCCAAGCAGACAACGTACTGGAAGAGCGGCCAATCTGCTCTCCCAGTTCAGCAAGAGTCAAGCTATGAGCTGAACGCAACTGCTTTAACCGCAGCCCCTGAAAGCCCTCAACGCCTGTTCTCATATCAGCCCTTGTCACCTTCGTTCATGTCTTGATTTTCTGCGTCGCGCATCCTATCACGCAGTTTCGGATAAGCGATATCGGGAAGAGCCTCCTCCTCACCATAGTACTGCCAGAGCTGGCTGACATCCGTCCACAAGTGGTAACTGGTTGGATGATCGCTATAGGGCACAGCAATAACACAACTAAGAGGGCGACTATGGTCCCGTTCAGTCCACTTGGCTGTGTACGGAAGCAGCAGGGCATGAAGCGAATCTTCGTTTGCCCCAAAAGGGGGAACAAACGGTTCGAATAGGTCGGGGTGTTGTTGACGCAACCTCTCATTCTCTTGGCGGAGATCGCGCCTGAACTTTGCCTCCCTGATTGGCGGCGTCCTATCTAACGTGATGACGCTGGTTGTGATCTGAATGGTCCCAGCTCGAACCAGAGCAAAATGACCTCCTGCTGGGCGCGTCGTGCGGTTAATCACCTCAAAATTATCATCTTTAGGGAGATCTAGGAGGGCCTCCTGAACCATGAAGTGGTGTGACTGGGGGCCGGGCCCAACTAGCGGCACATGCCGGTAAGTATCATTCAAGTGTTTATCGCTCTTGCTAAAGGCTGCCTCAATGCTCTCCAGCAAGCCCTGCAAGCGGTCCCGGGGTAGCTCCTGGCAAATGAAGCGGCAGATTTCTTCTTGGTTCACGGCAGGCCCTCAGTCTTCAGTTTCGGTAATGCGGATTATTGCATCTATTTTTCCTGTTATCTAGTTTCGCGTTCCATAGATCAGAAATGAGGTCGGATGACGGATTGAGGCGGTCTAGCGGGGTGCCACAGCCCCAAGATGCTCTGCCCGTGCCGTCTGATTCTATGCTCAAGGTCGAAATACAAGGGCAGCAAAACGGCTCTGACGCCCCCTCAATGACTTCCAAGACTTGGCTTACTATGGCGCCTGACTACAGAAGACCGACCTGACTCAACCCACTTTCCAAATAATTTCAAACACATATCACCTCCATGAAGCCAGGAAGGAATGGCCTTCCTGCCCCCATCTCATGGAGGTTTCATGATCATTCAATGTCCGTCCTGCCGCTCTATCCGGGTCATCGCCCTGCAAAATGGCCGCAAGGTCGGCGGGACTGTTGGCACGGCTGCCGGCGCTGCCAGTGGGTTTGCCATGGCGACCAGTGGTGCTCGTGTGGGTGCCACCGTCGGCCTGGCGTTTGGGCCTGCTGGCTCCGCCATCGGAGGCATCGCCGGTGCTGTGCTTGGCGGCTTGGCTGGAGGTGTAGCCGGCGGTGAAGCCGGTGCCGCGCTGGGGGCCAAGCTCGACGAGACCTATCTCGACAACCTGGAATGCCTGGACTGCGGTCACAGCTTCCGCCTCGACTCTGAGTAATCCCCCTCTTTCCTTTACTAAATACTCTGAAGCCCGCCTTGTGCGCGCTTCTTTATGCCGTTTTGGAGGCCTGAATGGATATTCCCACTTTCGTAAAGAACGAGCAGGGCCTGTACCACGTACAGGGCTGCGTGAAGCCCGAGGAAATTGTCAGCACCGCCGCTTCCATCTTGCTCGATGAGCTCACCGACCGGGAAGCGCTGACCGCGCCCACCGATGTTGCCCAGTTCCTGCAGCTGGCTCTGGCACAGGAGAAGAACGAGGTCTTCTCCGCCATCTTCCTCAACAACAAGCACAAGGTGCTCAGTTTTGAGACCTTGTTCAACGGCACCATTGATAGCTCTGCTGTTTACCCCCGCGTGGTGGTGCAGCGTGCTCTGGACTGCAATGCCGCTGCCGTCATCTTTGCCCATAACCACCCCTCCGGATGCAGTGAGCCCTCCACTGCCGACCGGCAAATCACCAAACGCCTCAAGGACGCCCTCGCACTGATTGATGTGCGGGTGCTGGACCACTTTGTGGTGTCCCGTTCCGGCTACGTCAGTCTCGCCGAGCGCGGCTGGCTCTAACCCTGCCCTTTGGGCATTTCTTAGTTATTAGGAGATTCACCATGGCACATCTTGTCGAAAGCATGGCCTATGTAGGCCGCACCCCCTGGCATGGGCTGGGCAACCAGCTGGCCAGCCAACAACCGCTGGAAGTCTGGATGCGGGAAGCCTGCATGGATTGGGAGATCCGTGAGACCCCGGTTCGCTTTATCAGTAGCGAGGCCGGTACGCTCGGGCAGATCTCGTCCTTCCCGGATCAGAAAGTGCTGTTCCGTTCTGATAATCAGGAGCCCCTGTCGGTAGTGAGTAACCGCTTCAAGGTGGTTCAGCCCCGTGAGGTGCTGGAGTTCTACCGGGATCTCACCGAGCAATCCGGCTTCGAGCTGGAGACCGCTGGCGTATTGAAAGGTGGCCGCAAGCTGTGGGCACTGGCGCGAACAGGCCAGTCCGGGACGTTGGCCGGGAATGACCAAACCAACGGTTATGTGCTGCTGGCTACCGCCTGTGACGGCACCCTGGCGACAACTGCGCAGTTCA
>NZ_LWFX01001139.1:0-3655 GCF_001635175.1 Alcanivorax sp. HI0083
AGCGGCTGTCCTTGCGGGGACAGATAAACCACTTTCGCTGCCGGGTTGGCAGTGCGTGCAGCCTGCAGGGCTTTCGCCAGCGGCTCCACCTTCATCACCATGCCGGGGCCGCCACCAAAAGGGCGATCGTCCACAGTGCGGTGGCGGTCTTCAGTGAAGTCCCGAGGATTCACCGTTTCCACCTGCAGCTGGCCGTTTTCCACGGCCCGCCGGGTCACGCCGAAGTCAGTAATCGCCTGCGCCATCTCTGGAAACAGCGTTACCAGAGTGACGGCAAACGGAGGCTTCGTCGCCATCATTTAAAAGTCCGGGTCCCAATCTACTGTCATCTCACCGTCTGCAAGGCTGATGTCAGTAATCACGTCATCCGGGAGCCAGGGAATCAGGCGCTCACGCCGATCCAGGCTATTGCGGTCTCCGCGTACCACGACAACGTCGTTGGCACCGGTTTCCAACATGCGCGACACGCTGCCCAGGTCCATGCCATTCACATGTTTTACCCGCAGGCCAATCAGGTCACGCCAGTAGTACTCGCCCTGCCCGGATTGTGGCAGCAAATCAGCGGGTACGCCGATCTCCTGCCCCACCAGGGCCGCTGCCGCTTCCCGGTCGGTAATCCCTTCCAGTTGCGCAATCAGGCCTTTCCCCTGAGGGCGGAATCCGGTCACTTTCACCGGTTTCCACTCTCCACCTGAAGACTGACCACTTGAATGCGGGCCACCCTGTTTCAGGTGCCAGGGCTGGTACTGCTGGAGGTTGTCCATCGGATCGGTATGGGAATACACCTTTACCCACCCTTTGACGCCGTGCACCCCGAGGATGCGGCCGACCACCTCCAGCCTGGAGGACGCGCCCTCTTCAGAAGAGGATTGTCCTCGCTCTGCCATCAGGCTGCCTTACGGGCCTGCTTGGCGAGGGTCTTAACACGGTCAGACAGCTGTGCACCCTTGGCAACCCAGGCATCCAGGCTTTCCAGGTTCAGCTTGAGGGGGATTTCACCGCCACGGGCGATGGGGTTGTAGAAACCCAGCTGCTCGATAAAACGACCATCACGGGCGTTACGGCTATCAGCAACAACGATGCTATAGAACGGGCGCTTCTTGGAACCGCCGCGAGCGAGACGAATAATTACCATGGTTTACGTACCTTTTTATCAATCCGGTTTCCCGGCCCGGCCATCGAAAAGGACAGCCTGACCATCGTATCCGCTTGAAAGCCACCCGTGAAAAGCACGGAGAGGCCGCGAAGGGCGCGAATTATACAGGGAGATGCACCACGCAACAAGCTCCGCGCAACACGGTTTCACAGCCCCCCAAACGCAACGCGGACAGAGAGGTGGAGTCCCCACCCGCTCTGCCCGCGTTGTTTCATGAAGCGTGCAGCGTGATGCACTACCTCACATCGGCGGCATGCCGCCTGGGCCGCCCATGCCGCCCGGGGGCATGCCGCCACCCGGACCACCCTGGCCGCCGCCGCCCATCATGCCTTCCATGCCTCGCATCATGTTCTTCATGCCACCCTTGGTGCGCATCTTCTTCATCATCTTGGCCATCATCTTCTGCTGCTTGATGAGGCGGTTCAGGTCCTGAATCTCCAGACCTGCGCCAGCGACAATGCGCTTCTTGCGAGAGCCTTTAAGCAGATCCGGGTTACGGCGCTCTTTGGGGGTCATGGAATCAATCAGGGCCTCCATGTGCTTCATCTGTTTCATGGCAGCCGGATCCTGGGCCGCTTCCATCATCCCGCCCATGCCCGGCAGCTTGTCGAGCAGGCCGGCCATGCCGCCCATATTACGCATCTGCTGGAACTGGTCCTTGAGATCCTCGAAGTCCATCGCCTTGCCTTTCTTGAACTTCTTGGCGATTTTTTCGGCTTTCTTCTTGTCCAGCTTGCGCTCGGCCTCTTCCACCAGGGAAAGCACGTCGCCCATGCCGAGAATCCGGCTGGCGATACGATCCGGGTGGAATGGTTCCAGGGCGTCGGTCTTCTCGCCCATACCGATGAATTTGATCGGCTTGCCGGTGAGCTGACGCACAGACAGCGCCGCACCACCGCGGGAATCACCGTCGGCCTTGGTGAGGATCACACCGGTGAGCGGCAGCGCTTCATTAAAGGCCTGGGCGGTGTTGGCCGCATCCTGACCGGTCATGGCGTCCACCACGAACAGGGTTTCCACCGGGCTGATGGCCCCGTGCAGGCGTTTGATCTCGCTCATCATGTCTTCGTCGACATGCAGACGGCCCGCGGTATCGACGATCAGCACATCCATATAACGACGGCGGGCTTCTTCCAGCGCCGCACTGGCAATATCCACCGGGTCCTGGTCGCCGGTGGACGGGAAGAAGTTGGTCTCCACTTCCCCCGCCAGGGTTTTCAGCTGCTCGATAGCCGCCGGGCGGTAGACGTCAGCGGACACCACCATGACTTTCTTCTTCTCACGCTCCTGCAGGAAACGCGCAAGCTTGGCCACGGAGGTGGTTTTACCGGCACCCTGCAGGCCCGCCATCAGAATAATGGCCGGCGGCTTGGTGGCCAGATCCAGGGCGTCGTTGGCATCGCCCATGGTGTGAACCAGCTCGTCGTTGACGATCTTCACAAACGCCTGGCCCGGGTTCAGGCTCTGCAGCACTTCCTGCCCCAGGGCCTTTTCCTTTACCTGCTCGACAAACTCTTTCACCACCGGCAAGGCCACATCGGCCTCCAGCAGTGCCTTGCGCACTTCGCGCAGGGTGTCGCGGATATTGTCTTCGGTCAGGGAACCCTGACCTGCCAGGCTTTTAAGCGACGATCCCAACCGATCGGTGAGATTCTCGAACATGGGTCTACCTCCAAATGCACCATGTCTGCGGCCAGGCGTGCCTGCCGCAGTGACAGGGGCGCGATTATAGCCCTCCTTGGGCACCAACGTCATGGGCCCCGGCCGCAGTCTTCCCTTTCACGGCACAAAATGAGAATGATTGTTGATAGATAACTGGCGGCTATGCCAGACTTCAGCGGGCTTGGCCCGCCATTTTATGCTGGGCGCCTACTTCGGATAACAACGACTTATGAACTTTTCCGTGATCAACGGCTTCGCGGCGTTTGTTTTGTATCTCGCCGCCTGCCTGATCCTCTATCGGCAATTTCGCGGCCAGACAGTCCCGTCCCGGGCCAGCATTCTGATCCCCGGCACCCTGGCCGTTATCGCCCATGCCGCCAGCCTGTGGCAGGTGATGATCACCACCAGCGGACTGCAACTGGGGCTGTTCCCCGTCGCCTCCGCCGTGGCCATGACCGGGGCCGCCGTGGTCGTCGTGTCCAGCCTGTATCGCCCGTTCGAGTGGATTTCAGCGCTCGTCTATCCCTTTGCCGCGTGCACCATTCCCGCCATGCTGTGGGTCAGCACCGGTTACACCGCCCACCCGCTGGCCCACGGCCTGGGCGTACATGTCCTGTTTTCCATCGTTGCCTACGCCGTGCTAGCCCTGGCCGCCTGCCAGGCGATTCTGCTCTGGATTCAGGACCGTCAACTCAAGAGCGGCCATATCCGTGGCGTCATGCGACTTTTCCCACCGATTCAGGTCATGGAGTCCATGCTGTTCGAGGCAATCTGGCTGGGCGAAATCCTGTTGACCGTTGCCATCTTCAGCGGCTTTCTTTACGTGGATAATCTGTT
>NZ_LWFX01001140.1:0-2228 GCF_001635175.1 Alcanivorax sp. HI0083
GCACACCGATCATAGCATACCCGTTGCATAGTGCAGCGATTAACCTTTTGTTAGGGAACCTCTGAATAACCCCTTGCATGCTCAGCGTGGCCTGAAGCGTGCAGCTGTTGTGTCTTGTCTCGATGGCCAGGGTGGTTCCCTTTCCGAGAGGCAAGGCGCAGCAGATGTGCGCTTCAGGCCGCGCCCTTCGGGTCTTCCAGGCTGGCCCGCACTCGTTGTTGCCCTTTTTCGATGGATGGACATACACCTTCAAAAGCGCGCCTAGATTGCGAACCAGCCTGAAAGACTGAGTACGCAAGGGGTTATTCAGAGGTTCCTTAGAGGATCGGCGCGTTTTCCACCGTGATGATCACTTTCCGGGGGCTGGCCTTGCGGCTTCGGTTGTAGTGCCAGGTGGCCTTGTGGGGCTTGTCGAAGACGCGGGCAGAAAGCTCGGAGAGTGGGGCTTCACAGGCATCAATCCGCTTGGCGGCGGCGTTGAACGCGGCCAGCAACTGGTGGTTGAGCGGGGCCTGCTGGCGGCTCACGGCGGCGCTGCATTGGCTGCCTTCGTCCACACTCAGGTAGTTCACCGCCGGGGAAATCAGCACAAACTGCCTGAGTTGGCGCTGGCTGGCGTCCACCACCTCAATGCACTGATGTACCCAGTAGTAGTAGCAATCCTGGGCGCGGGCGGCGGCGCAAGACAGCATGATCAGGCAAAGAATCAGGCCACGTATCATGAGGGGAGTCCTTCTCCTTCGCGCTGCTGGCGGGCGGGTTCCCACTGCAAAAGCACGTTTTCGGTGATCAGGTGGTCCGGAATCCGGTGGCGGATTTTGGCGTGCAGGTCCGGCAGTTCACTCCAGTGCAGGCCGGGCAGCATGTGATGGGCCGTGTGGTAGCCCAGGTTCCAGGAGGGCAGGTTGTAGCGTTTCAGTTCCACATTGCGCGAAGCGTGGAAATGGTCGTCGTAGCCGGTGCCGGCGTGTTGCCCGTAGGTATTGTCCAGCAACATGAACAGCATGCTGATCATGGGAATCAGGAAGACGATAAAGGCGTTGCGCGGGTCCAGCATGAAGGCGGCGGCCAGCGGGATATTGGCGAGCACCAGCAGACGCAGGAAGCGACGGTACAGTGCCGGATGCTGGCGACCGATGCGGTGGATTTCCGGGTAGATGCGCAGGGTGTTGACCAGCACATAGCGCCAGCGTGGCATCAGGTTGCCGTCCGCCTGCTGCCAGGGGGACGGGTCGTTGTCCGGGTCCAGATAGAGCTGGTGGTGGCCGATGTTGTGGTGCAGCGTCCAGCTCAGCGGGCTGGTGCCGGTCTGCAGGTACATGACCATTTCGAACAGCCGGTTTAGCGGGCGCTTCACGAAGGTGTTTACGTGGTGGTGGTTGTGGCAGATGGCGCCACAGGAGACCTGCACCGGCAACAGGGCAAGCATGCCCAGCCAGGTGGCCAGCCCCTCGCTGAAGAAAAACAGGCCAAGCTGGATGCTGAATACCGCTAACACCAGAGCAACGGCGAGCCGGTCTGCTCTATAGCGTACTACCATGAGAATCACCCTGGGCCCGGCGGCGTCTTTGAGAGGTAGTACATCCGTACTACTCTGAAAAGGCGGTTTGGCGGACCTTACTACGAATAATGAATGAGTGTAGTCAGGGGAGATTGTGTGATGAAGACCACAAAAACCATCGCGCTGGGCGCGATGGTCAATATGCTTACATAAGTGGTAGTCAATTGCTTACATAGCCGGGGTTCTGTGCAGGTTAGACGCGGCCCAGCAGGTCCCGGGCGATGGCGATAATCTGCATTTCATCCGTACCGGCATAAATCTGCAGAATTTTGGCATCGCGCATCAGCTGTTCCACGCGGGATTCGCGCATGTAGCCGTAGCCGCCGTGGATCTGCACCGCTTCGGTGGCCACTTCCATGGCCGCCTGGGCGGCGTAGAGTTTCATGGCAGAGGCCTCCGCCAGTGTCATCTGCTCGCCTTCGGCGGTCATCTCGATGTAGCGAAACACCATGTTCTGCAGGTTGGTGCGGGCTACTTCCATCTTGGCCAGTTTCAGCTGAATCAGCTGGTTCTGGCCAATGGCGCGGCCGAACTGCACCCGGTCGCTGGCGTATTGGGTGCTCAGCTGCAGGGCGCGTTCCACCATACCCAGGGCCATGGCCGCTACCCCGGCCCGCTCCTGCATGAAGGTGCCTTTGGCACCGCTGCGGCCGTAGCCGTCTTCGCT
>NZ_LWFX01001141.1:0-7570 GCF_001635175.1 Alcanivorax sp. HI0083
AGCTTGTGTGTGCTGGGGATGGCCGATGAATACCGGGGCAAAGTCGCAGTGAATGCGCTGTGGCCGAAAACCGTGATCAACACCGCCGCGGTGCAGAATCAGCTCGGTGGCGTACCGGCGGTGCAGGCAGCACGGCAACCGTCCATCATGGCCGATGCCGCCCACGCCATCCTGTCTCGCCCCATGGCCAGCGCCTCCGGGCAGTTTTTCATTGATGAAGAGATTCTGAGAGAAACCGGCACGACGGATTTCAGCCCGTACCGGGTCGACCCGACACTGGAAGACAACCAGCTGCTACCGGACTTTTTCCTGGACTAGGCAGACCAGGCAACCGCACAGGGTGGGCTCGCGGCAGGGGTTACCAAAATTGTCACTTGCTGCCGCACCCCGCCGGCCACCCTGTCCCCTTTTTCATAGCAAATTTTTAAGTCTTTGTTATAAAAAGAGAAAAGCAGAAACCTGCGACTGGCACAGTTCTCGCTTTATTGACCCCAAATCACAGGGAACAGTGCCATGAGCAAGATACTGACCTTACACAAACACCGCCCCGAAACGGCCCTGAAGAACCTGAACCGACTCACCGGGCTGGATTTTCAAAGCTGGCCGGAATCGCTGATCGACAACAGCGACACCACAGTGCGCGCGCAGGACAGCGAAGACACGGACAGGCCGGCCGCCCCGCAACGCGTCAGCCAGCAAGGCTGACACAGGCATTCTGGCAACCGACCGCACGGAAAACAGAATCAGTAGTTGGAAATCAACTTGTCGGAAGACTTCAGTGCCGCTCCACGTCGCTGCATGAACAGCTCCTCCACCACATGGGTCATGGCGGGGTCCGCCAGACGCAGGGAAATCTGCACCTGCTCCACCTCGGCACTCAACTTCAACCGAATGGACCCTGACAACAGGGCACTGCCCTCGCCGCCCACATCGGCCGTATCCACCAGCACCGCCTTATCATTCTTGTTATCAATGTAGCGCACCAGCAGCTGCACCTTGCCCGGCGCGCCGGCAATACGCACCCAGGAGGCCACATTAAATTCCGCTTCCCATTGACGGGCGCGGGCCGGGCGGCCCTCAGCCCAGATTCGGGAAGGCACCTTGGCGATAAACTTTTCAATCATGTCGCTCTCTCTAAGCCGGTACAGTCTTTTTTGCCAGTGTACGCATGGGAAGAAATCCCGACCATGGCCGGTTTGGCGTACTAACTTTGATGGACATCACACCTTGAAACTTCGCCGCCCCTGACTCGATGTCCAATTGTTGGACAGTTATTGCCTGTTCCTGCCTCAACAATCCCTACTCTTTGTCCACGCAGCGCAATAAACGTTGCACAGAAATTCTCTCTTTTTAACACCGGACAACGTTAAGGAATGATCGATATGGGCGAGCTGAAAGATCTCCGCGAACAAAGCGAATCTCTGGTAAACCGTGCCAAGGAACTGGGTAACAAGCTTTACCTGGCCGGCTTGGGCGCCTACGAAAAGGCCGAAGAGGGCTCTGAAGAGCTTCTCAACAAATACGTCGAGAACGGCTCCAAAGCCTTCGGCGACGATGCCGAAAACAAGCCCAAAGCCCTGCTGGCTAGCCGTGGCGCCCTGGTTGCTGCCCGCGAACTGCTCGACAGCGCTCCGGAAAAGCGTCAGGCCCTGTACGAAAAGCTGCTGGAAGCCGGCAAGAAAGAGCGCGGCGAGAAAGCCGAAGAAACCAATGAATACCTGCTGGCCGGCCTGGGTGCCGTTGCCACTGCGCGCGAAGAAGGTGAAAAACTGTTCAACGAACTGGTTTCCACCGGCGAAAAACGCGGCTGATTCTGTTTTTGTGAAAATGTAGTACGTGTTGTTTTAACTCTGTCTTACTCTCCTTTTGGGGCCCCGTTTGGGCCCCTTTTCTTTGTCTGACCCATCCGTCAGCCTGCCTTCCCCGAACTGCCTTCTGGCACTATTGCACCTTGTGCATACGCGGCCCATAGCGCTAGCCTTGATGCAACTGCATACATAACAAGAAAACCCGCGAGGTTTTACCATGGCCGACGATCGTCGCCGAAAACGCCCGACTACTGCTACCGGCCGACTGTTCCGGCTCACCGGCATGACCACCTCTATCGCCACCCGCGTGGCAGGGCATCAGGTCAAGGGGCTGTTCCAGTCGGATCAGTCCAAAGCCGCGGATCGGGAAAAGCTGATGCAACATATCGGCAAGGAAGTGGCCGCAACGCTGGGCGAAATGAAAGGCGCGGTCATGAAAGTCGGCCAGATTGCCTCACAGATGCAGGATATCCTTCCCGCCGAAATCAGCGATCAGCTGAAAGTGCTCCAGAATGCCTCCGCCCCCATGCCATTTCATGTGATTCGGCGACAACTGGAGCGCGAACTCGGCGCGCCACTGAACGAATTATTCACCCGCTTCGATGAACAACCCTTTGCCGCGGCCTCCATTGGCCAGGTACACCACGCTGTGACGCTGGACGGCGCCGAAGTGGTGGTGAAAGTGCAGTACCCGGCGGTCAAGGAATCCATCGACTCGGACATGAAGCACCTGCGCCGTATCCTGCGCCTGGGCAGTTTGCTGAAAGTGGATGAAGCAGCACTGGATGCGGTATTTCGGGAAATTCGCAACCAGCTCCATGAGGAACTGGATTACCGACAGGAAGCCAACAACCTGGAGCACTTTCAGGCCTTCCACCAAGATCAGCCCTGGTTGGTCATCCCTCAGGTTTTTCCTGCCCTCTCCAGTGAGAAGGTGCTGACCCTGAGCTACGAAACCGGCACCGCACTGGACCAGGTGGACGATGCGCACGGCTTCGACCAGGCCACCCGTAACCAGCTGGGTGAACGCCTTTTCGATGCCATTGGTCAGCAGATCTTTCAGTTGCGGGCGGTCCATTGCGACCCTCACCCCGGCAACTTTGCCTTCCGCCCGGATGGCACCATCGTGATCTACGATTTTGGCGCGGTTAAACGCCTGCCCGAACAGGATGCGGAATTACTGAAGCGTCTGGTGCGCACCGCCATCAACAAGGACTGGAGCACTCTGGACACCCTGCTGCTGGAGCTGGGCGCCCGCAAAAAAGATACCCGGGTGAGCGGTGACTTTTATGCGGTCTGGATCGAGCTGTTACTGCGAGCCTTTGATGACGAACCCTACGATTTCGGAGACTCACAGCTGCATACCGACATCATGCGCCAGGTGAAGCGCACACCACTGGAACAGATGCTCAAGTTCCAGCCCTCCTCGCGCAGCCTGCTGGTAGAACGGGTCATCAGCGGGCACTACTGGACGATGATGAAACTCGGCGTGAACACCGCATTCCGTCCCAACCTGGAAAAAGCGATCAACGCCGCTGCGCCCGGGGACTGACCCCCACCAACAGACAGCCTCATCCACCACAAAAAAGCCCCTCACTCGGAGGGGCGTTTTTGTATCCCTGTGTTTGGCTACCGCAATCAGAACGCGGAACGCAGGCCAACACTGATACCGGAAATTTCTTCTTCATCGGTATCCACATAGCGCATGTATTCCAGGTTGGCGCCAACGGTATCGGTAATATTGAAATCCAGGCCAGCACCATAGGACTCATCTTCAAACGTTTCAGTATCGCTGTAGGAATAATCCACACCAGCCACCGTGCCATTGGCCGATACCTTGCCTTTCACCTTGGTATAACCGCCGATGACATACGGGCGAATCGTTTCGCCAATGGGGGCGCCGAGTTTCACGTACCCCCCGTACAGGTGATCCATTTCGAAGTCAGCAATACCCTGGGAGTCTTCGTCAAAACCCAGACCACCACGGGCTTCCAGCGCCAGAAAATCGGTAAACTCAAAACCCGCATTAACCGTGGCCGAGTCAATTTTCAGGGTGTCCGTGTCGTATTCTTCATTGTCGTACTGAATCTGGCTGTAGTTACCGCCAATGTAAGGGCCGGCAGCAAACGCCCCCGGGGCGGCGATCAGTGAACAAGACAGGACCAGTGCATTACGCATAATGACTTTCATACAGGACTCCTTTTCCGTTAAGTCACCGATTTCGAGACCTTATCTGTCGCACAGTTCCAGCGACTACGGTAAATTCTGTAAAATGAATCGATAACACCAACTCCGTATCCACATAACAGTGATAACAGGATCGGGAATGACACAAGGATTCGTCATCATCAGGCAGGGACTTGCCAGCCTCCTTTTGCTCGTACTGGCCGCATCAGCCCACAGCCTGACCCTCACCGATGACCAGGACAGCTACCAGGCGTCACTCGGCATGCAGTGGCTCGACGACCCCCAGCACGCCTATAGCCCGGAAATGGCTCTGCAGGCCTTCCTCGATGGCGCAGGTGAAGAAATTCACGACAAGTACCCCTCTCTGGGTTTTCGTGACGGACCGCAATGGTTCCTCGTGCCGATCGACAATCAGAGCCGCCAGGTATCGTGGCTTGCCCGACTGGGGCGCCCCCATCTGGACTATCTCGATCTCTACCTTTTTGATCGGCAAGGCAAACAGCTGTGGCATAACCGTCTTGGTGATCGCATCCCCTTCGCCACCCGCACCTTTGCCCACAATCATCTGATCTCCACACTCGATCTGCCGGTGCATTCGCAACGCTACCTGCTGCTACGCGCCCAGGGTGACAATGTCATTGAACTGCCGGTTTCGTTGATGTCACCCATCGCTTTCAACCAGCAAGACACCCAGGTATCCATTTTTTATGGGCTGTATTTCGGCGCCATGGTGGCTATTTTTCTGTTCAACCTGCTGATATTTGTCTCCATCCGGGACCGTAGCTACCTGCTTTATGTTCTCTATCTGGGCACGTTCACCCTGAACCTGTTCACCCGCGAAGGGCTGAGCTATCAGTGGCTCTGGCCCCAGGCCACACTGTGGAACCATTACTCATTACCGGTTCTGAATCTGCTGACACTGGCGTTTTCGATTCTGTTTACCTGCCAGTTCCTGGAACTCAAAAAACGCGCACCGGCCATCAATCGCTGGCTGGTGGCCGCCGCCAGCGTGTTGATTCTCACTGCGCCGCTAACCCTGGTGAATTTTCATTTCTTCATTCAGGCGAGTACCGCCGTTGTTCTTCCCTGGCCATTTATCGCCATTGCGTTGTCTATCTGCCTGATCCGGCAGGGCTACAGTCCTGCAAGGTATTTTCTGCTGGCATTTACCGCCGTCGCACTGGCCACCACGGCATACATACTAAAAACCTTTCAGCTTATCGACGGCGGCTGGATACTGGAAAACGTCATGCAGCTGGGCACCTTTACCGAAGCACTGCTGCTGTCCTTTGCGCTGGCGCATCGCATGACCGTACTGAAAAGCGAGAATGTCCGTATTCAACGCGAAGCCAACGAAGTGCTGGAACAGCGCGTCACCGAGCGCACCGGGGAGCTGAATGCCGCGCTCAGCGCCCGCAGCGAATTTCTGGCGGTAATGAGCCACGAAATTCGCACACCACTGAACGGTATTATCGGCACCGTGGACATGCTCAAGGGAGCCTCCCTGGATGATGATCAACGCCACAATCTGAACGTGATTGAACAGTCCGGGAACAGCCTGCTGAACCTGATTAATGACATCCTCGATTATTCCCGCATCGAAGCGGGCAAAATGCCCATCGAGCAAACCAGCTTCAACCTGTTCAACCTGATCAATGAATCCCTGGCCCTGTTCCAGCACAAGGCACACGTTCACTCCAACACCCTGACACTCGACATTGCTCCCCACGTGGGCGAACGCTGCATGGGCGACCCGGTGCGGCTGCGACAAATTCTGGTAAACCTGATCAGCAACGCGGTGAAATTCACCGACAACGGCACCATCACCGTGCGGGTACAGCGGGATTCGGACAACGCGGATTACGCCTTGTTTGAGGTGCACGACAGCGGCATTGGCATTACCGAAGAGCAGCAGCGCCGACTCTTCGACCATTTTCAGCAGGGCGACAGCTCCACCAGCCGACGCTATGGCGGCACCGGCCTCGGGCTTGCCATTTGCCGGCAACTGGTAGAGATCATGGGAGGAGAAATCGGTGTGGACAGCCAACCCAAACAGGGCTCGCGCTTCTGGTTCCGGCTCCCCATCCCATCCACGGAACGTGCCGATACCTTTACCTCGGAACCCGTCGCAGACAGCCTGCGAGGCCTGTCCGGCGGCCTATTGCTGATCGTGGACGATAACCACATCAACCTGATGGTGGCCGAGGGGCTGTGCCAAAAACTGGGCTACGAGACGGAAGTGGCGGAGAGCGGGCTGGAAGCTATCGCCGTCTTGATGTCTGCACAGCAGCCCTTCGACCTGGTATTAATGGATTGCGAAATGCCAGACATGGACGGCTTTGAAACCTCGCGAGCGATTATCAAGCTGCAACAGGAAGGCCGCTTGCCCTGGGTTCCCATTATTGCCCTCACTGCCCACGCCATCCCGGACAAGATCCATGCCTGCCACGATGCCGGCATGATCGGGCATCTGGCCAAGCCGGTGAACCTGGCGCGCCTGCAAACCACCTTGCGGCAGATCCTTCGTGACGCCGGGGCACCACCTTCAAAACCCCATAACCTCTAATTTCAAAAAAACGCCCTGACTAATTCAGCCCCTTGAGCAACGAATCCACAATCCGCTCAAGATCATCCAGTGACGCGCACTGGCGGGCCAGCCGGCAATGGGGCAGATAACGATCCATGACCGCATCGCCGCTGTTCCAGCGGGAACGTGCTTCCGGGTTCAGCCACCACACCTGCTTCACTCTCCGACGAATCTGCTGCAGCACCTCTGCGCCTTCCGGGAGGTTGTTGTTGCGGGCATCACCGAGAATGATAACGGTGGTGTGGCTGTCCAGCTCCCGTTCACAACGGCGCCAGAAATCCGCAAACATCTCGCCGTAATCGGTGCCACTACCGGAAAGACGGTCCAGCACCCGTCCCACCGCCACGTCCGGGCTGTAGCGCTGAAAGTCCTCGCTGATTTCATCAAAACGAGAGGCAAACGCAAAGCTACGCACCCGTGGCAGCACATCATTCATGGCATAGAGAAACTGGAGCAGGAAACGGGCCGCATCGCTCACCGAACTGGACACATCACAAATCACCATCACCCGGCTTTTCTGCACAGGCCGCTGACGCCAGTGCAATCGGGCAGGAACCCCATCGTGACGAATACCGGCCACCAGGGTGCGCCGGGCATCCAGCATGCCGCGCCGGCTTTTCTTCATGCGCCGCTGATGCAGACTGGCCAGGCGCCGAGCCATGCGGCGCACCAGGGTTTTCACTTCCTGGAATTCACGCAAATGCCGAAACGGCACCGCACGCATGGTCTGTTCCCGCAACGCCCTCCCCTTGCCTGCACCATGCAGCAAAAACTGGCGCCGCACATGGCCGGCGGCCTGCTCACGCACTTCCCGTCGCCACTGGCGCAGCGCCTCCGCCCGCGCCTGGCGGGGCGCATCGCCCTGATCCAGCTGCAGAATGCGGTCATCCACCGCCCCCATCCCCATGTTCATCAGCAGGCGACGGGTATACAGGCCCTGCTGGGTAATCACCTCCATCTGGGTGAAATCCATTTGTGCTGCGGCCTC
>NZ_LWFX01001142.1:0-8099 GCF_001635175.1 Alcanivorax sp. HI0083
AGCAACGTGGTCACTGTGCTCTTGGCATTGGAGCCGGTAATCGCCACCAGCGGCTCGCTGGCCGCACGGGCGAACAGCTCAATGTCGCCAATCACTTCCTTGCCATCCACGACCTGCTCGGCGATGGCCGGGGTCGATACCGCCACACCCGGGCTCACGATCAGGCGACGGGCCTTGCCCATCCAGCCTTTTTTGAAGCTACCGGTGTGAACTTTCAGGTCCGGAAATTCTGCGCACAGGGCATCCAGCCCGGCCGGCTCAGCACGGGTGTCAATGGCGCGCACGGGCATCCCCTGATCCGTCAGATAACGGATCACGGAGCGGCCTGTTACACCCAGACCAATGACCAGATCAAACCCGTCTTTCGCCATAAATTGACTCAATCCCCTATCGGATTTTCAGGGTCGCCAGACCCACCAGTACGAGAATCACGGTGATAATCCAGAACCGCACAATGATCTTCGGCTCCGGCCACCCCTTCAGTTCAAAATGGTGATGAATGGGGGCCATGCGGAAAATCCGCCGACCGGTGAGCTTGTACGAACCCACCTGCAACATCACCGATACCGTTTCCATCACGAACACACCGCCCATGATGAAAAGCACAATTTCCTGGCGCACGATGACTGCCATCACACCCAGCACCGCCCCCAGGGACAGCGCGCCAACATCGCCCATAAACACCTGGGCGGGATACGCGTTGAACCACAGAAAACCCAGGCCCGCACCACACAGGGCAGCAGAGATAATCACCAGCTCACCGGCACCGGCCACGTAGGGAATCTGCAAGTAAGTCGCAAATTCCGTATGCCCTCCGGCGTAGGCGAAGATGCCCAGGGCGCCACCCACCAGCACGGTGGGCATGATGGCCAGGCCATCCAGACCGTCAGTCAGGTTCACCGCGTTGCTGGTGCCGTTAATCACAAAATAGGTGAGCACGATGTAGAACCAGCCCATGTTGATGGCTACGCTTTTGAAGAAGGGCACGATCAACTGGGTTTCCACCGGGCTTTGCGCGGTGAAGAACAAGGCACAGCCGGCACCAAGCGCCCCCACTGACAACCACAAATATTTCCAGCGGGCGGGCAAGCCGCGCGGGTTCTTTTCCACCACCTTGCGCCAGTCATCCACCCAGCCCACGGCGCCGAAAATGAACAGCACCCCCAGGGTGATCCAGACGAAGCGGTTTTCCAGGTCGCCCCACAGCAGGGTAGAGATAACAATGGCCACCAGAATCAGCGCGCCGCCCATGGTGGGGGTGCCCGCCTTGCTCAGATGACTTTTCGGACCATCGTCGCGAATGGCCTGGCCCACCTGCTTTTCCTGCAGTTTTCGGATCATGATCGGGCCGACCCAGAACGCGATGAACAACGCCGTCAGCACACTCAAGATGCCGCGCAGGGTGATGTATTGCACCACCAGAAAACCGCTGTGGTATTGCGCCAGATATTCCGCCAGCCAAAGCAGCATCAGCGTGCCCCCTCTGTGTGTGTGCGTTCCTGTGTAAGCCGCTGCACCACCGCTTCCATACCGGCGCTACGGGATCCTTTCACCAACACCGTGCCGCCTTGCGCCAGCACCGGGGCACTCCAATCCGCCGCCTGTTGATAGTCCTCGGCAATTTTTGCCGCTTCGCCATAGCCCCGTGCAGCTGCGGCCGCACCGGTCATGACAACCAAACCGGAAAGCCCGGCCTGACGAGCGTATTCACCCAGTTCCTCTACCAGCGAATCAGCCTGCGGGCCCAACTCGCCCATGGCGCCCAGCACCAGCATTTGTGGTGCCGGTTGCGCGGCCAGCCAATCAATGGCGGCGCGCACTGAACCCGGGTTGGCGTTGTAGGTGTCATCCACCACGGCGCCGGCACCGGCGGCCTGGATATGCATTCGTCCGGGGACCGGTTTCAGTGCTGCCAGACGCGGCAACACCTGAGGTAAATTTACGCCCAAGGCACGCACCGCCGCGCAGGCCATCAGAACATTGCTCACCTGATGTGCACCGGGCAGCGGTACCGTCACCGCTTCGCCCAGCGGCTGAAGCACAAACTCCGCGCGATCACGGTGCAAAACAATGTTCTCGGCATACAGATCGGCACCGGTGCGCGTGCTTTCATCCATACTTACCCGCACCACGGTCAACCCGGCGGCACGGGCTTTTTCGGCGAAGAAATCCGCAAAACTGTCATCGTTGTTGATGATCGCCTGACCACCCGGCGTGCAGCCGGCAAAGATTTCCGCCTTGGCATCGGCAATACCCTGCATGGAACCGAAGCCTTCCAGGTGCGCGCCGGTCACGTTAGTAACCAGCACCACCTGCGGGCGCGTCAGCGAACTGGTCCAGGCGATTTCGCCCGGCGCATTGGCGCCCAGTTCGATTACCGCGAAACGATGCTCTGCGCGCAGGCGCAACAGGGTCAGCGGCACCCCCACGTCATTATTGAAGTTGCCTGCCGTGGCCAAAGTGCCGTCACCCAGCATGGCCGCGGCCATTTCCTTCACCGTGGTCTTGCCGGCATTGCCGGTGACCGCCAGGCGGGGCAAATCGAACTGGGCGGCATAACCGCCGGCAAGTCGCCCCAGACCTTCACGGCTGTCGGCTACGCGCACAGCGCTTTCGAAACTGTCCTGTTCGCGGTCCACCAGTGCCGCAATGGCGCCACCGCTTTTGGCCGAGGCCAGAAAATCATGGGCATCAAACCGGTCACCACGTAACGCCGCAAACAGGCAACCCGGCTCGATGGCGCGGGTATCGGTGGCCACCGCATTCACTTTCAGGTCGTCACCCTGCAAGGCGCCGCCGGTCCATTCAGCGATTTGTGACAGCCACATCATTGCGCACCTCCCCGGGCGATCAACGCCTTGCGGGCCAGGTCGCGGTCATCACTGGGGTAACGCACGCCATCCACTTCCTGATAATCCTCGTGGCCCTTGCCGGCGAGCAGAATCACATCGCCGTCACTGGCCGCATGCACGGTATCCATCACCGCCTGGGCACGCTCAACAATGGCCTGCACCGAGGCTGAATTGGTAAGGCCGGCTCGCATGTCATCAATAATCTGTTGCGGGTCTTCGCTGCGCGGGTTGTCGCTGGTGAGCACCACACGATCCGCGCCACGCTCGGCCACAGCGGCCATTTGCGGGCGTTTGCCGGTATCCCGGTCTCCGCCACACCCCACAATGCAGAACAGCCGACCGTGGAAATGGGCGCGGCATGCCTGCAAGGCTTTTTCCAGCCCGTCCGGAGTATGGGCGTAATCAACGATCACGGTGGGACAGCCCGTCTGCTGCACCGGTTCCATACGACCGGGCACCGGTGTCACCGCCGCCAGTGCACCGCCCAGTGAAGCAGTGTTGACGCCCTGACCATGCAGAATGCCGGCAACGGCCATCACATTGCTGAGATTGAAACGACCGAACAGTGGCAACGTCACCGCGAGGGGCTCACCGCCGACCGTCAGCTCTGCCTCCATTCCATCAGCAGTAAAGACGACCGAAGCACAACGGACCGTGGCACCCTGCTGATCGCCGAAGGTCACGCAACGCACACCGTCGGCCAGGCATCCGATCAACGAATAAGCCGCCGGATCATCGCAATTGATCACCGCCAGCTTCACTCCATCGCGGGTGAACAGCACGGATTTGGCCGCCAGATAGGCTTCCATGTCCCCGTGGTAGTCCAGATGATCCCGACTCAGATTGCTGAACACCGCCACGGGTACTGGCGTTGACCCCAGCCTATGCTGATCCAGCGCATGGGAAGACACTTCCATGGCCACACAATCCGCGCCCGCATCACGCACCCGGGCCAGACCGGCCTGCAGGGTAATCGGATCCGGTGTGGTATGACCGGTAGTCTGCTCATCGCCTTTCAAGCCCAGCCCCAGGGTGCCAACCAGGGCGCAACGGTGCCCCAGTGCATTAAGGGCATCGCGCAGGAACCAGGTGATGCTGGTCTTGCCGTTGGTGCCCGTCACGCCCACCACATTCATGGCCGCACCGGGCTCGCCATACCAGCGCGCCGCCAGCGTACCCACGCGACGCCCCAGCCCCGGCAGCGCCACACAGGGCACCGCCTGATCCTGTTGAATCGCAAAGGTTTCTGCGTCCGCCAGCACTGCCACCGCACCGGCGGCGATCGCCTGGCTGACAAACTGGCGGCCATCGCTGGCCACGCCCGGCACGGCCAAAAAGACATCACCGGGCACGACCTTGCGGCTATCGAGCTGTAGCCCGGAAAGCACAACACCCTCCGCAGAAGCTGGCAGGGTGACATCGGGTAGCAATTGCTGGAGGGTCATCATGAGCGATCCTCCGCATCCGGGCCGCCGGCCAGCAGCCCGTCGGGCTTGTCCGGTGGCACATGCAGCGAACGCAACACGCCACTCATGATGTTGGAAAACGCCGGCGCCGCGACCAGCCCCCCGTAGTAGGCTTTTCCGCCTGGATCATCGATTACCACCACGGTGACAATGCGCGGATCCGTTGCCGGGGCCAGCCCGGCAAACAAACCAATATAGTTGTCATCGGCATAACCGCCGGCCATCACCTTGTGCACCGTGCCGGTCTTGCCGGCCACCTGATAGCCCGGCACCTGCGCACGGCGCGCGGTACCCACACGGCTGACCACGGTTTCCAGCATCTGCACCAACTGCCGAGCCGTCGCCTTGCCAATCACCTGCTCGCCCTGCGGCACGCCATCCACCTTTTTCAGGGTCAACGGCACTTTGACACCATCGTTGGCGATCACCGCGTAGGCCTGGGCCAGCTGCACCGCAGACACGCTCAAGCCGTAACCATAGGACAGCGCCGCGCGCTCCACATCGCGCCACTTGCTGCGCAGCGGCAACAGGCCGTTACTCTCACCGGGAAAGGCAATGTGGGTGGATTGGCCAAAACCAAAACGCTCCAGATAGCCCGGCAAGGCCAGCGGCTCCATAGCCAGTGCCAGCTTGCTGGTGCCCACGTTGGAGCTCTTGGTCAGCACCGTGGTGATGTCGATGACACCATAATCCCGGTGATCACGAATCGTTTTGCTGCCCACCCGCAAGGTACCCGGGTGGGTATTGATGGTGGTGGACGGTGTCACCATGCCCATCTCCAGGGCCGCCGCCACGGTAAACGGCTTCATGGTGGAACCCGGCTCGAACAGGTCCGTGACCGCCCGATTGCGCAGCGCGCCGGTATCCAGGTTGCCGCGATTGTTGGGGTTATAGGCCGGCTGATTGACCATGGCCAGCACTTCCCCGGTGCGCACATCCAACACCACTGCGCTGCCACCCTTGGCCTTGAATTTCTGCACCGCGCCGAGCAACTCCCGGTAGGCCAGGTATTGCAGCCGCAGATCGATGCTCAGGGTGACATCTTCACCGGGCTCTGCCGGCTCCAGCACTTCGATATCCTGAATCACCCGACCCAGCAGATCGCGCACCACTTTCTTGCGACCGGAATGACCGGACAGATGATCTTCCATGGACAGCTCAATGCCTTCCTGGCCCTGATCATCAATATTGGTAAAGCCCACCACATGGCTGGCCACTTCGCCGGCCGGGTAATAGCGGCGGTATTCCGTCAGCGAATAGACGCCGGGCACATTCAGATTCAACACCGCCTTGGCCGCTTCCGGTGCCAGGCCACGCTCCAGATAGATAAACTCGCGGGATTCATGTCGGCGCACTTTCCGGGCAAACGCTTTCTGGTCGATCACCGGGTTGCCGGCCAGGCGCCCCCATTGGTCCTGGTGCTCCATGGCTTCGCGGGGATTTACCCACAAGGTCACCACCGGCGTGCTCACCGCCAGCGGCTTGCCGGCGCGATCACGAATCACCCCACGATGCGCTGCCAGCGGCTCCACACGCAGGTTGCGGATATCGCCCTGATGGGCCAGAAAATCGTGCTGAATCACTTGCAGATCCACGGCCCGAACCAGCAACAGACAGGCACACACCGCCCAGAAGCCCAGCACAAAGCGCCAGCGCATCAGGTGATTCGGTTGCCGTGTCTTGCGGGCCTGTTTCTTCATGGCCGGATCAGCACTCTCTCATCGGTCTTGGGTAATTTCATGCCCAGCTTTTCCCGGGCCAGGCTTTCCACCCGGGCGTAACTGCCCCAGGTGCTGTGCTCCAGCAACAACTGACTCCACTGGCTCTCCAGTCGGGTCTGACGCTGCTGCAAGCGCTGACTTTCATCCGTGAAACGACGCGCCTGATGCACGCTGTAGCTCACTGCCAGCGCAGACATCACCACCAGCACCACCAGGGCACGGATCATCCACGGGGCCGCCATCAGGCCACCTTCTCCGCGACGCGCAACACTGCACTGCGCGAACGCACATTCACTTTCAGCTCCGCCTTGCCTGCACGCATGGCCTTGCCCACCGGCTCCAGCCGCTGGGGCATTTCATCACCCAACGGCAAACCACCACGCCCTTTCGGCGCGCGGCCGGAGTGATCGCGAATAAACAGTTTCACGATCCGGTCTTCCAAAGAATGGAAGCTGATAATGGCGAGACGCCCGCCGATGGCGAGCGTCTCGAGGGACTGTTCGAGCACTTGATTCAGCGCATCCAGTTCCCCGTTTATATGTATTCGCAGCGCCTGAAAACTGCGCGTGGCCGGATGCTTACCCTGCTCGTTACGCCCCAGCACCGACTCAATCAAATCGGCCAGCTGCAGGGTGCGGGTAATCGGCTGCTCTTTGCGGGTTTCACAAATACGCTTGGCAATCCAGCGCGACTTGCGCTCTTCACCATAGCGATACAGCACATTGGCAATGTCTTTTTCCGCCGCATGGGACAACCACTCCGCCACGCTTTCGCCCTGGGTCGGATCCATGCGCATGTCCAACGGGCCATCGCGCAAAAAGCTGAAACCGCGGGAAGCATCGTCCAGTTGCGGTGAGGACACACCCAGATCCAGCAACAGGCCGTCGATCGGCCGGCCCGCCTGTTCCACCACTTGCGGCAGGCAATCAAAACGGCTGGCCATCATGTGAAAGCGGCTATCACTGGCTGCCAGCTCCTGCCCGGCGGCAATGGCTTGCGGATCACGATCAATGCCGGTCAGGCGGCCGTTGTCGTCCAGGCGCGCGAGCAAGGCACGGCTGTGGCCACCACGACCAAAAGTGCCGTCCACATAAAAGCCTTCGCTCTGGCTGAACCACATATCCAGCACCTCTTCCAGCATGACCGGCTGGTGTGCGTACTGCGTGTTTTCGGTCGTCATCAGAACGACAGCTCCTGCACACTTTCCGGCAAGGCCGCCGGATCCAGGGTGCCATCCACGTCGGACCAGCTTTCCTCTTTCCAGATCTCGAATCGGTGCATCTGCCCGATCAACATGGCGCGTTTTTCCAGGCTTATTGCCGCCCGCAACTCCGGCGGCACAAGCAGACGGCCATTACTGTCCATCTCGATTTCGGCAGCCTGACCCAGGAAGCGCCTCTTCAGCTGACGCACCTGCGGGTTGGAATCACGCTGCTCGGACAGCTTCTTGGCGGTGTCCATAAATTCGGCACGCGGGTAGAGCGCCAGACAGTCATCGAACGGGTGCAGCGTGAGCACAAGCTGGCCGCCGCACGTGTCGATCAACGACGCACGGTACCGGGTCGGCATGGTTAGCCGCCCTTTGGCATCCAGATTGAGTGCTGCGCTCCCAGTAAACACTGGCCGTCCTCTTGCTCTTGGTTATGCGGTTCCTTCCCGGGGCTTTTGCCCCACTTCGTGACACCGGCCACTAAGAAATTCCCACTTTTTCCCACTTTTCACCACATTGAGACACTCTAGGGCCACTGCAAAGCCCAAGTCAAGCGTGACGGCACCGGGAAACGTAAAAGAATTTCCAGATAAATCAGCCTGTTAGCGGCCCATTTGGGCAAAAGAAAGGGTGCAGAGAAACGATAGACGGAAGGAGTTCCGTGACGAATCAGAGCGCTGGGACGCGCAGATGAGAAAGCACTTTAAGTGTTAGACAGATTAGTTATTACTAACTTTATTTATATACCACTATTAGCAGAACGCATTAGCAATCCGCTGAAGGAAGCCGATAGTTACCGCTATCCAGCAAGTCCACGCCGCACTCCAGCTGCGCCAGCCAGCCCAGAAAG
>NZ_LWFX01001143.1:0-2639 GCF_001635175.1 Alcanivorax sp. HI0083
CCTTCATCAACCAGTACACCGGCCACATCTTCGTCAACGTCCAACTCATTGATGAACGTCTGCAAGGCCTGTTCCGCTTCTTCTTCCTGTTTGGTCTCAGCGTCATCAATAGTCATGACGTTGAGTTCCCAGCCGGTCAGCTCGGAGGCCAGGCGAATGTTCTGCCCGCTGCGGCCGATAGCCTGGGCCAGTGCGGATTCGTCTTCCACGGCGATATCCATGGAATGGCTTTCTTCATCCATCACGATGGAAGCCACTTCCGCCGGCTGCATGGCATTGATCACCAGCTGCGCCGGGTTGTCGTCCCACAGGACGATATCGATACGCTCGCCGGCCAACTCATTGGACACCGCCTGGACACGCGCGCCGCGCATACCCACACAGGCACCCACTGGATCAATGCGTTGATCATTGGTTTTCACGGCAATCTTGGCGCGGGACCCCGGATCACGGGCAGCACCCTTGATCTCGATCAGCTCTTCACCGATCTCCGGCACTTCGATCTTGAACAATTCGATCAGCATGTCCGGGCAAGCGCGGCTGGCGAACAGCTGCGGCCCCCGGTTTTCCTCATTTACACCCAACAGGTAGGCGCGGATGCGGTCGTTCTGACGAACCGCTTCACGGGGAATCATGTGCTCGCGGGTAATCAGCGCTTCAGCATTGCCACCGAGATCCAGAATAATGGAATCCCGGGTCGCTTTTTTCACCGTGCCGCTAACCAGGTCGCCAATGCGATCACGATATTCTTCAACAATCTGACGGCGCTCGGCTTCACGTACCTTTTGTACGATAACCTGCTTGGCAGTCTGTGCAGCGATACGGCCAAAGGCTTCGGATTCAACTTCCTCTTCCCAGGTATCACCGATCTGCAGCGACGCATCCTGCTCGTGCGCTTCATCCAGTGTCAGCTGCTTGCCAAACTCGTAGAGCTCCTCGTCTGGCACCACGTGCCATACACGGAAACTCCTGGCATTGCCGGACACCCGGTCAATCTCCACACGAATTTCTACGTCTTCTTGCTTGAAACGTTTCTTGGTGGCCGCCGCGAGTGCCAGCTCAATGGCCTCGAAGATTACGTCTCGGCTTACACCTTTCTCGTTTGATACGGTTTCCGCTACCAGCAGGATCTCTTTGTTCATGGCCAGGCCTTTACAAAGACTAAAGTTCTTCAGGGCGTACTCAGTCGAAGCGGGGCTGCAACCGGGCACGATCTACCTGACTGTAAGGAACACGCAAGGTTTCGCCATCCAGCTCCACCACCAGCGTATCGCCATCCACGGCCACAATGGCCGCCGTCATTTTGCGCTTGCCGCTTACCGGTGCCAGCAACTTGAGCTGCACATCTTCACCGATGTAATCGACATACTGCGCAATTTCGAACATGGGCCGATCCATGCCCGGTGAAGACACCTCAAGGTTATATTCACCGGAAATCGGATCTTCCACATCCAGCACGCCGCTGACTTCGTGACTCACGGCCGCGCAATTATCTACCGAGATACCGTCTGCATGGTCAATAAATACACGCAGAACAGCCCCGCGCCCCTGGATGTATTCAACACCCCAGAGCACGAAGCCCAGATCTTCCACTACCGGAGCGAGCAGCTCCGTTAATTGTTCCGTGCGTTTTGACATAAAACTTTCCGACGGTACAAACAAAAAATGGGCCCGAGGATGTCACAGCGATTGCAGCTTTGCCGCACAACGACCGTGTATCCACCGCCCATTCCCACTAACCGGGTCGGTTTGCGGATAACAAAAAGCCCCTGCTAGAGGGGCTTTTTGTCCGCTTTGAACCAGAGATGTTTTTCTGGTTCCTCTAAGTGGTAGCGGGGGCAGGATTTGAACCTACGACCTTCGGGTTATGAGCCCGACGAGCTACCAGACTGCTCCACCCCGCATCAAAATCGAGCGCAAATAATACTTAGAGGCACTCACTCTGTCAAGGCATTATCGAAAAAGTATTTATTTTTCGAAGCCTTAGCATCGGGAAAAGCCACATAACCCGATACTGATCAACCCGTGGGTCGATTCTGAAGAAAGCCGGTCAATCCACCGATTTCCTTCATACGTTTCGCTGACAACACACACCAGCAAAACGTTCCCTAATTGGTGCCGAAGGCCGGACTTGAACCGGCACGAGCGAAGCTCACTACCCCCTCAAGATAGCGTGTCTACCAATTCCACCACTTCGGCAAAGAACGCTTACTTACTGCTCCGGCTGAGGCGCGTCAGCCGGGGCCGGGGATTCTACCTCAGCTTGAGGCACATCCGAAACTTCTTTTTGCCCTTCATTGGCTTCTGGCGCCACAGGCACTTCTGTCATGCCAGCGGGCACGTCGGATTGCTCCTCGTCAACGACGGGAACATCCTGATGCTCGACGGTTTCCAGTTCCGGCAGGAAGCTACGGGTGCTGTCCGCTTCCTGACGCGCCATCCAGGCCAACACCAGGCTGGTCACAAAGAAAACCGCCGCCAGCACCGCCGTGGCACGGGTCAGGAAGTTTGCCGAACCGGCGCTCCCGAATACCGTCTGCGAGCCACCGCCGCCAAAGGAAGCACCGGCATCCGCGCCTTTACCGTGCTGAATAAGCACCAGACCAATCAGCCCAAGGGCTGCCAGCACGTGCACTACA
>NZ_LWFX01001144.1:0-2118 GCF_001635175.1 Alcanivorax sp. HI0083
TATGCCCGAACGGGTGCTTCGGGTCATCCAGGCTGGCCCGCACTCGTTGTTGCGCTTTTTCGATGGATGGACATATCTCGATCCCAGTTAGGGGACACCTTCAAAAGCGCGCCCTCTGTGCCCCGAATGGGGTATAGATTGCGAACCAGACTGAAAGACTGAGTACGCAAGGAGTTTTTCAGAGGTTCCCTAATTCCCCTCTCATGGTTTGCTTTCGCTATGGCGCTCCGTACACTAAGGCCTGACCCAAAGTGAAGAGACTATGGCGCGCCTACACCCGCGATTGCTGGAAGCCCTTAACCTGTTACCGCAGGACAAACCCGTTCATTTGCTGACGCGGCACTCTGTGCGTGAACTGGCCAAGAACGGTTTTGCCGATTACCGCCTGCCCCTGACCCCGGAAGGCATCGATATGGCCCGGGAGTGGGGTAGCCAGCTGGCGCGGCCAGTGGATGCGTTTTTTTCCAGCCCGGTGGGGCGCTGCGTGAATACCGCCAAGGCCATGGCCGAAGGCGCCCGCAAGGCAGGGCTGTTGGAGACGATTCCCGAAATCACCACCGATACCACCCTGGTGGAGCCTGGCTGTTACGTGGAAGACCTGAATCAGGTCGGCCCCACGTTTCTGAAGATGGGTGCGTTTAAATTCCTTAACCAGCACTTACAGCAACCCTTTGAGGGCATGCTGTCGCCGGCAGAAGGCCGCGCCAAGCTGGCCCGGTACCTGAGCGAGCGTGAACCGGCACCGGGCCACCTGAACGTGCACGTGACCCACGACACCATTCTTGCCGTGCTGGTGGCCGAACTGCATGGGCACCGGCGCATTACCGAGGATGACTGGCCCTGGATGATGGAAGGGCTGTGGCTGTGGTTCAGTGGCGGCCAGCTTCACTGGATATGGCGTGGTGATCACTGCCATCGTGCGTTGTAACCGCATTTCTAAACCGATCTCTCCGTTTACCGACTTCTGACGAGGTGTGCCTTGTCCGCGCTGACAATTCGCAATTTGACCAAAACCTATGCCAATGGCGTGCAAGCGCTCAAAGGTATTGATCTGGATGTGAAGAAGGGCGATTTCTTTGCCTTGCTGGGCCCCAACGGGGCCGGCAAATCTACCACCATTGGTGTGATCAGTTCACTGGTCAATAAATCCGGTGGTGATGTGAGCATCTTTGGCTATTCCCTGGATACCCAGCGGTCTCTGGCCAAGAAGCAGATCGGTGTGGTGCCACAGGAGTTCAACTTCAACCAGTTCGAAAAAGTGTTTGATATCGTGGTGACCCAGGCGGGTTTCTATGGCATTCCCGCGCCACTGGCCCGTGAGCGGGCGGAAAAGTACCTGCGCCAACTGGGTCTGTGGGACAAGCGCGACAAACAGTCGCGGACCTTGTCCGGTGGCATGAAGCGCCGGCTGATGATTGCCCGTGCCCTGGTTCATGAGCCGGAATTGCTGATTCTGGACGAGCCCACCGCTGGCGTGGATATCGAACTGCGCCGCTCCATGTGGGATTTTCTGACCAAGCTGAATGCGGAAGGGAAAACCATCATTCTGACCACCCACTATCTGGAAGAAGCAGAGTCCCTGTGTCGCCATATCGCCATTATTGACCACGGCATTATCGCGGAAAATACCGATATGAAATCCCTGCTGGAGCAACTGCAGGTAGAGACCTTCATTCTCGATCTGGCCCGGCCCGTTAGTGAAGCCCCGCAACTGGAAGGGTTTCAGGTGTCTCTGCGCGATGCCAAGACGCTGGAAGTGGCGGTGCCGAAAAGCGAAAGCCTCAATACCCTGTTTGTGGAGCTGGCGCGGCTCGATTTTGACGTCATGAGTATGCGCAACAAGGCAAACCGGCTGGAAGAATTGTTTGTGCGGCTGGTCGAGCAGAACCTGCCGGGGGAGCAAGCATCATGAGTGCTCGTGAGCAATGGGTGGCATTTCTGACCCTGGTAACCAAGGAAATTCGCCGTTTTACCCGTATCTGGCCGCAGACGCTGCTGCCGCCAGCGATTACCATGACGCTGTATTTCGTGATTTTCGGCAACCTGATTGGCAGTCGTATCGGCGATATGGGCGGGTTCGATTACATGCAGTACATCGTGCCGGGGTTGATCATGATG
>NZ_LWFX01001145.1:0-5115 GCF_001635175.1 Alcanivorax sp. HI0083
GCGGAAGTTGGGGTCCACCGCCAGGGTGACACCGCCACCCTGGCGCACGGCGGCGACCAGGGCATTGGTCATGGCCTGCTCCGGGTTATCGCCATAACCCCGTGCGGACACGGAAACGGTTTCCGTCATCGCATGGCTGAAGGACGAGCACAGTAGCAGGACAAGAAAAAAGGGAGAGAAAAGATGTTTGATCATGATGACCTCCTTGCCAGTAGCGACAATCGTGCCACCACTTATATCACGAATAAGGCCGGCGTGAGCCGGAAACGGGCGGCTTCGATGATACCGCCCCGGCGCACCTCAAACGGCCGAGGCAGGGCGTCCCTGCCTCCAGCCACCCCGCAGATCCCTGCGCGGTGGCCGTTACCGTTTGCAGTCGCGAATACGGCCCGTTTACAGGCCGAACAGGCTCTTGGACTTGGTCTTGCGAATTTCTTTTTCGTTGGCCCACTCGATGATGCCGGTCTGGATGTTGAGCAGCTTCAGGGTGAACTTGTAGTACACGTCCTTGGTGCTGCCATCGCGTTTCACGATGGAAGAGAAGTTGCCGTACATCATGAACTCGGCGCCAATTTGACGACCCATGGCCGCAGCGGTGCTTTGGTCTACCAGGCCGGATTCGCTCTGGTAATCCAGCTGCTCACGAACACGCTCTACGACTGTCATGTCAGCGAAACGGAACTTGCCGGAGTTGATCAGCTTGGACTGGATGGTATCGGTGATCGATTCGGTGTCCACGTGCTCGGTGGTCTTGTTCTTGATGCGGTCCACAAACACCACCGGGCGACGACTCTGGGTCATCTGCACGATGGGCGGGAACACCAGCATGTCATCCACCATTTTGCTGGCAATCATCTGCAGGTCGGTGGAACCGAAATCGGTGTTCACGGTTTCGCGGCCCTGGGCATCGCCATAATCCACGGTGGAACAGCCAGACAGCACCAGTGCAGCGCCAAGCATCATCATTGAAAATACACGTACCATTCTTGTTTCTCCTTGTTCCTTGTTACGTCAGCCGGGCTGACAGTTATTCCTGCACCCAGATTTCGAAGCGCACGGCGGACGGATTGGGGGAAACCCCCTTCACACTGTTCTGGCTGCGGCCGGCCATGACCACCTGCTGCCAGGGCTGGGCTTCCGGTTCCAGTTCAAAACCGTCGGCATCAAACCACTTGAACTTGTATTGGAAGTCGAGCTGGAATTTCCAGTCATTTTCCAGCACCGCCTGAACCATCAGCATATCGCCCACACGTTTCTGGCGCAGGTCTTCCACGGAAATGCGGCTGGATAGCAGGCTGTTGTTGGAATACACCTTGGTAACGACTTCGCCGTCTTCGGTGACTTCCATCTGGCCTTTATTGCTGGCGGAACATGCGGCCAGCATCAACGCGACCAGTATCGCCAGCATCGGGCGTAAGAATGTCATAAGGGTCCCTCCTGAACGGGTAACACGCGAGTAATCAATTGGCCAGGTACAGCCACTGCATGAATCACGGTGAGGCCCCGGCGTACTACCGGAACCGTCAGCGTTCTGTTGCCTGCCGGGGTACTAAGCACCAATGCATGCTCGCCCTGGGGCAGGTGAAAACGGGTGGCCTGGGCATAGGCTGGCAACGTCAGCCAGCTGCGCCGATCGGCCTGCTCACTGACCAGATTATAGATCTGTGTACTCAGTGAGCCTAACAGACCGAAGTTGTCGTTGGCCTGTTTTTGCATATTGTACTTGGCCGTGGCCCGCAGGGTCTGGCGCACCAGCATGCCGGGCATACGCTCTTTCAGATCCTTGGCGGCCAACCCGCCCACATCCGCCAGCACCACGGTTTCCCCCAGCGGCTGGCTGGCGCTGTCCAGCACCCGCAGGCTGTTGGGGCGCGGCTTGCTGCCAATGGCATAGGTGGGGAAGGCCACGGAAAACACGCCGTGCACGGTGGGGATCGGCAGGGTGAATTCTTCCCGGGGCTGCACAAAGCCTTGCTCATACAACACCGCGACCATGCCTTCATCGCTGTCTCGCAGCGCACGAGGGTTGGACACCCGCTCCACGTCTTCCTTGATCATATCCACGCCGGAGTTGATCTCCAGCGCTTTCTTGTAATCGACCAGGGCATCGTTATATTCGCCGTGGGCCTCCCAGAACAAGGCGGACAGGTAGAAGGTCCAGGCATTCTGGAAGCTGGCCTTGACGCCGCCGGCCACCGCATCAATCCCCTGGAAATAGCCGTCGAACTGGGACACGTCCACGTCGTTCTCTTCGGCCTCTTCCTCAGCCTTGGCGATTTCCTTTTCCCGCTTGTTGGCCGAGACCCGCTGCTCCAGGGCCGCCGCACGCAATTCCACAGCGGTGCCGGTGACATCGTTCTCGGCCCAGTAGTTCAGCGCCTGATAGGCACGGGTGAAGATGCGCTCGTAGTCCGGCGCCACATAAGGGCGGGCATTGTCGTTGGTGATTAGCGAGGTGCCGGAGGCAGCCAGGGACGAGACCTGGATCTTTGCGCTGGCATCCTCTGCATCGTATTTGGATACCACATCGGCAAAGGCATTGCGGCTGGCTTCGCCTTCGCCATTGAGTTGCGTAACCCGCCCCAGCTCCTGCAGATAGAGCACGCCATCGCCCCCGGCGGTGGCTTTCTCCAACTTTTGTGTGGTCCCTGCACTGGCGGCCTCATTCCCCAATGTGGCCTTCCATTTTTCTGCCTGGCTGGGGTAGGACACGAACATGGAGTTCGTGGCACAGCCGCTCAGCATCGCCAATAACGCGACAGACAGGCATCCCTTCCTGAACAAATTCATGATCTTAGTGTATGCCCCAAGAAAAAAGCCGAAGCAGGCAAGTTAGCCTGACTCCGGCTTTTTGTCGAGCAGTTCACACCCTGCTGGCACAATATGCCAACATTTGTGTGCCGCTGTTACGACTAGAACAACACCCGGGTGCGGATGGTGCCATCGATGGTGCGCAGCTTCTCCAGCGCCAGCTGGCTGTAGCCCTTGTCCACATCGATGACCACGTAACCAATCTCTTCGTTGGTTTGCAGGTACTGGCCGCAGATGTTGATGCCGTTCTCGGAGAAAACGGTGTTGATCTGGGTCAGCACGCCGGGCACGTTCTTGTGGGTGTGCAGCAGGCGGTGCATATCCGGGTGCGGCGGCAGGGCCACTTCCGGGAAGTTCACCGCACCCAGGGTGGCGCCGTTATCGGAATAACGGATCAGCTTCTCGGACACTTCCGTGCCGATGTTCACCTGCGCTTCCTTGGTGGAGCCACCAATGTGCGGGGTGAGGATCACGTTATCGAATTCGCGCAACGGGCTGACGAACTCGTCGTCGTTACCCTTGGGCTCTTCCGGGAACACGTCGATGGCGGCGCCCAGCAGGTGGCCGTCTTTCAGGGCCGCCGCCAGCGCGTCGATATCGACGACTTTGCCGCGGGCGTAGTTGATCAGGTAGCCCTTGGGCTTGATCGCGCGGATCTGCTCTTCCTGAATCATCCAGCGGGTGTCGGCGGTATCCGGCACGTGCAGGCTGACCACATCGGACTGGGCCAGCAGGTCGGTGAGCGTGCCCACCTGTTCCGCGTTGCCCAGCGGCAGCTTGGGCACCACGTCGTAGAACTTCACCTTCATGCCCATGGACTCGGCCAGCACACTTACTTGCGCACCGATGTTGCCGTAACCCACGATCCCCAGGGTCTTGCCACGGATTTCGTAGCTGTCCTTGGCAGACTTCAACCACCCGCCACGGTGGGCCGACGCGTTCTTCTCGGGAATGCCGCGCATCATGTTGATGGTGTGGGCAATCACCAGCTCCGCCACGGAGCGGGTATTGGAGTAGGGCGCGTTGAAGACCGGGATACCACGCTTGAGAGCGGACTTCAGGTCCACCTGGTTGGTACCGATACAGAAACAGCCGACGCCAATCAGTTTTTCCGCCGCCTCGAACACCTCGTCGGTGAGCTGGGTGCGCGAACGAATGCCGACAAAATGGGCATCCTTGATTTTGGCAGTCAGGTCATCCCCGGTAAGCGCAGTGGGCAGCAGCTCCACATTGGAGTAACCGTTCGCTTTCAGGTTCTCCACGGCGTTTTCGTGGATGCCCTCGAGCAGGAGAACGCGGATCTTATCCTTCTCAAGAGAAGTATCGGCCATGATTCTGTCTCGGTAGCCTGTGAAATGGGCGCGTATGTTAACATAGCGCGCTCAAATTGAGAGCAACCCATGCTGTACTTCTGTTCAAGTCAGCATGAAGCCGTTTCAAGCCCCCGGTTAGACCCGTTCAGGAGACCTGTTGATGACTGCCCTTGCCCATGCTGCACTGGAGCAACTGACTGATTTGCTTGGCAATCGCTGCCTCACCGACCAGGAAAGCGCAGAACGCTACGGGGTCGACTGGACCAAAGTCTGGGCACCGGCCCCCTGCGCCGTGGCACTGCCCGAGACTGCGGAAGAGGTGCAACAGATCGTCGAAATCGCCAACGAGCATGGTCTGCACCTGGTGCCGTCCGGGGGCCGCACCGGCCTCTCCGCCGGGGCCGTGGCATCCAACGGCGAGCTGGTAGTGGCCTTCGATCGCATGAACACGATCCTGGAGTTCAACGAATTTGACCGCGCTGTCACCGTGCAACCCGGCGTGGTCACCCAGCAGCTGCAGGAATTCGCCGAAGAGAAGGGCCTGTTCTACCCGGTGGATTTCGCTTCCGCCGGCTCCAGCCAGATCGGCGGCAACATCGGCACCAACGCCGGCGGCATCAAGGTGATCCGCTACGGCATGACCCGCGACTGGATCACCGGCCTGAAAGTGGTCACCGGCAAGGGCGAACTGCTCGACCTGAACAAGGGCCTGATCAAGAACGCCACCGGTTACGATTTCCGCCACCTGTTTATCGGCTCCGAAGGCACCCTGGGCTTTGTGGTGGAAGCCACCGTCAAACTCACCCGCCAGCCAAAAGACCTGACGGCCCTGGTACTGGGCGCCCCGGGCTTCCGGGAAGTGATGAAAATCCTGCACGCCTTCCAGCAGGACATCGACCTGACTGCCTTCGAATTCTTCTCCGACAAGGCCATGGCCCACGTACTGGCCCACGGCGTGCCCAAGCCCTTCGAGACCGAGTGCCCGTTCTAC
>NZ_LWFX01001146.1:0-3944 GCF_001635175.1 Alcanivorax sp. HI0083
GGCTGTCTGGCAGGGGCAGGGCCTGGCTGGCCGGGTCGGCATCCAGTGCCTGCAGAATATCGTTGGCGCCAGCGGGTTTGGTCAGATAGTTATGCGCGCCACGGTGGGTGGCGGCGACGGCGGCGGCGATACTGCCGTAGCCGGTCAACAGGATCACCCGGCAAAGGGGGAAGTGCTGGCGGATCGGCTCGATCAGGTCGAGGCCATTATCGCTGCCCAGGTTCTGGTCCAGAATCGCGCCGTCCAGCGGGGCGCTCTGTGCGGTTAGCTGCGCGATCAGCTGCAATGCCTGCTCGCGATCATGGGCCACATGGACCTGGGCGCCATGGCGGCTCAGCGCCCGGGCGGTTTGCTCGGCCAGCAAGTCATCGTCTTCGACCAGCAACAGCTGACGGGTGAGAGAGGCGTTGTTCATGATGCGGCTCCCGGGCTGTCGGTTTGCGGCCAGTGAATCCGCGCCTGGGTCCAGCTGTGGCCAAAGTCCATTTCCAGTTCGGCACCGATTTGCGCCAGGCTGGAGTGCACCAGAGTGAGCCCCATGCCCAGGCCTTCGCGTTCTGAGTCCGGGTGTGCCGGGCCATCATCACTGAGCTGGAGTCGATAAAGCGGCGCATGATTGCTGACGGTGATGGCCAGTCGCGTGGCGCCGGCGTCCATGGCGTTGTAGCCCAGATTGCACAGTACCCGGAACCAGCTCTGACTGTCGGCCACCTGGGGGTCGGTTTCCAGCGCATGCGTCACCTTGAGGGTGGGTGCCAGATGACGCAGGTGCTGTTGTAATTGTTGAATCAGCACGCTGAGGGGGAGTCCGGATTCCAGCTGGGCGTCTGTGCCCTGTTTGAGTCGGCTGGCCACGTTGCGGGCCAGGTGATCCATTTGCTCGACTTCCGGACGCAGTGAGTCGGGCATTTCGGGAGCGTGAATAAGGTTGTCTGCCAGCATCACCAGTGTGCCCAGCGGGGTATTCAGTTCATGGGCCTGGTCCGCCAGGGTCGCGGCTACCTGATACATATGCTCACGGCGCCCGGCCAGATCCAGTGCCTGTTCCTGTTGCCGTTGTTGTTGTCGCATCAGTCTCTGGATGACCTGTCCGAGCAGGCTGAGCATGACCAGCAGGGCGATGAAGACAGCGGCCATGCCGGCACTGTGCAAGCCGCTGAGTTGGTGGCTGAGGGCATGTAACGGGCTGTTCATGGCGGGCATTTGATACCAGCTCAGCGACACCATGTAGCCGCCCAGTGCCAGCAGGGCGACCAGTAGGCCCCCCGTCATGGGCAGGGTCAGCGAGGCCATCAGGGCGGGGACCAGCAGGTAAAACGACAGGGGGTTCCCCGCGCCCCCGAACCCCTGAATCAGGCCGGCAAACAGCACCACGTCCATGGCCAGTTCCAGCGTCAATAACTGGCTGTGGCGGCGGCCGTGGACCTTGCGCGTAAGCAGCGTGACCAGGTTGGGTAGCAGTAATGCGCCCAGCCAGCCCAGCTCCGTGAGCTGATAGCCGGTGTGGCCGAAACGCTGCAGCACAATCAGGGCCAGCGTGATGACCAGTACCAGCAGGCTGCGCAGCCAGATCAGTCGCAGACGCCAGTTCAATAAGGGGGGGCGATTATCCATGGTGGCTATTGTAACGGTAAATCGGCGCGGGCAGGTGTGGCAGTTTGCCCGGGGGGGGACGAGTTGAACGTTCAACTGCTCTTCAAGGCCGCAGCAGTCGCCCTTCGTATAACTCGCCGGCAAAGGCGGGCAGTTTGGGATGGCGGTGCTGGCGGGCCGTTTCGGGCTGAAAGCCTGCGCGCTGGAAAATACGAGCGGTATCGCGGGTGAGCTGGCAACCGCATGCCAGCGGTTTCCATGCCGGGTTAAGCGTTTTTTGCAGGCGTTGAATCCAGGGGCGTTCGCTGAGTACGTGCTCCAGTGACAGCAGGGTACCGCCGGGTTTGAGGACGCGGAAGGCTTCCCGCGCCGCCAGGTCCGGGTCCGGAATGGTGCAGAACACCAGGCAGGCAATTACCGTATCGAAATGCTGGTCCGGGTAGGGCAGCTGTTGAGCATCGCCTTCCTGGATGTGAAAGCGTTCAGGGGCATCGCATTGTTGTGCACTGTCGCGGGCCAGGGTGAGTAGCCCGCCGGCCGGCTCGATGCCATGAATTTCGGTGGCGGTATGGCTGTAGAAAGGGAAGTTGGCGCCGGTGCCGACGCCCAGCTCCAAAACCCGGCCGCTGGCCTGGGCCAGCAGCCGTTGCCGGTCCCGGTAGACCGGACGGGTGGCCCAATCCAGTAATACCGGGAACAGCTTGTCTTCGTAGAGGGACATGTGTCGCCTGTTAGTTGCGCTCTGGCAGGATGTATTTGTCCGGGTTGTTCAGCATATCCATGCTCAGCGGGTCGCTGATAATGCTGGTCAGGTTCCGGTCTGTTTTCTTGCTGAACTTGCGACGCAGTTTTTCGAACTTGCGGAAACTGCGGAAGTTAAGCGCATACAGGCGCACTTCCTGCAGGCGCTTGTAGGAGTACATAACGTCCAGCGCATCCATGGAAAATTCCGGGCGGATCTTCATGGCTTTTTCCAGGTAGCTGATCGCTTCGTTCAGGTCACGTTTGCGGTTCATGTAGATCAGCGCGTTGGCGTATTCGTAATTGACGATGGGAATATCCGGGGCCAGCTTCAGGGCGTCAGCAAAGGATTCTTCCACCGTGGTGGTGCGCGCGCCATAGGTCATGCGGCCGGTGAACTTGCCCACCCGGCGCATGATGCCGGCGTCCACGCCGGCGCGGAAGGCATGGGCCAGCGGTTGTTCGGGCATGATCTCAACCACCTCTTCAGCACTGTTCTTGATCTTGCCGATATAACGGCGGGCGACCACGATCGGCACCGGAGATTCTTCCGCGATGCGGGCAATGGCGTAGGCGTAACCGAGTTTCACCGAGGCGACAATGGGGGCCACCGCAGGATCGTCGGCCGCTTCTTCCATGTCATCAAAGTACTCTTGTGCCTGGTTGGCCACGTCCTGGAGCATCATGTATTTGGTGCTCTGACGATCAGCGAGATAGATGGCGTACATCAGCTGGGAAAACAGGGCAGGAATCTTGCCGATGGGGCCAAGTTTGAGACCTTCTTCGCGGGCTTCCTGGAAGTCGCCGGCAAAGAACTTGCGCCATACCTGCAGGCTGCGAGCCTCCAGCACCTGATAATCACCGTTCCAGTCTTTGATATCCTCTTTCATGAAGGGGTACTTTTCGAACTGTTCCTTCATGTAAGCGGCGGATGGGTAGGGCACCTTCAGGCCGCGCATCAGGTATTCCCATTTGTCGCGGATTTGCTTGTCGGTATAGGTGAAGTAGCTTTTCTTGTAAGGCACCTCGTTCCATTTTTCGACGAAAATACGTTCATCCACCGGGATTTCCTGCATTTGCAGTTCTTCCGGGGTGACTTCGTCCATTTCGTCGTCGGCCTCGTCATCGCGGGCCGCATGGAGTTGCAAGCTGATAGCGCAGAGCGCGATCAGGCACAGAGAGCGCCAGAACGGTACAGAATATGCTGCCATGGTGTTTTACAGCTCTTGTTGTTGTTGTGTTTGTAGGCGAACAGGTTCGCCGGGCCCCGATAGCCCTGTATGGCATAACAATGCCATGCGGGCGGGATGTGAACAAGTTCTGGTCAGTATGAGTTTGCTGACTGGAGTGTAACGTTGTTATGCCTGCCCGGTTTGCACCGGGCAGGTGAGGGGGAGGGGCGGGAATCAGGCGGTGGCGCCGGCATCGCGCAGGGCCTGCGCGTAATCGTTGCCTTTCGGGTGCTGGGTAACCAGGTCTAGCAAGGTGCGACCTTGTGGATCACGGGCATCCAGATCCCGGTTCTGGTCCTTGAAAAACGTCAGAAAGCGGGCGAAATCCTCCGCGCGAAGGGCGCGGTACGCTTTTTCCAGCAAGTGGAAGTCCCCGTT
>NZ_LWFX01001147.1:0-6618 GCF_001635175.1 Alcanivorax sp. HI0083
GGCGTCGCTGCTGCTGTATCGGCCCCAGCCGCTCTGCCGGCACGGTACGTTCCAGCATCGCCAGCGAACTCCCCAGCGTGGCCAGCACCGCAAGATTGCCCCGGGCATTGCGGGCGATCTGCGCAAATGCGGCGTCCACATAGTCGGCAAAGTCTCGCTGCTGGCATTGCAGCCGCAGCTGCCCGTTCACTCGCCGAAACGGTTCCGGCATATGTCGCCCGGACAGGTCGGCAATCACCGCGCCCAGATACAGCACACACTGCTCAGCGGTGGTGGAATCGTTAATCCCCGGCGACAGCGCCTTGATGGCGATATCCACCAGCTGCCGAATACCGAAAGCCGGGTCTTGCTCGATGGTGCGATGGCGGTTGATCACATAGCAACGCAACAAGGCCGCACAGCGCTCTTCGTCCCAGCCCGGCCCATGCAGGTACAGCAATGGCTGCCCCTGGACCACAAACTCGCCCACCGCCACACGCATGGTAACCACCTGCCCCTGGGCATCGGCTTCCTTGACCAGGCCGTTCAGGTACACCTGCTGCACAAACCCGGTGAGCGGGGCCGCCAGCGTGTGGCCTGCCGGTTTATGGCCTGAAGCGTCGCCATCCATCTCCGGCATCACCGCCTCGGCCCGCAACGCCGCCGGGTTCTCGGCGACACGCCCGAACGCCTGATCGTAGCGCTGGGCGATCGCGGCCTGGGTGTCTTCGGTGATTTTCGCCACCACCTGGGATACCTGGATCGAACTGGCAATGTGGTGAATAAAATAGATCAGCAGCGCCAGGCCCACGAAAGCCCCCAGCAACGCCACCATCACGGCAAGGCCATGCCCCAACAACAGCGAATCCGCAGGCAGGCTGCGCAGCACCAGCAAACAGTAGGCGAACACACCGACAATCACGGCCAGCGTCAATTGATTGATGCGATCGGCCATGTAATCGCGTAACAGGCGGGGAGAATACTGGCTGGCCGCCTGGGCCAACACCAGCATGGTGATAGAGAAGGTCACGCCGGCCACGGTAATCATGGAACCGGCGATGGTGGTCAACACCGCACTGGCGCCTTCCGGATTCACCGCCAGCAGGTAGGCCCACCAGTGTTCGCTGGCATCCGGAAGCTCACCGGGGATGGCCGTCAGGATAAAGGCCAGCAGCGACGCCCCGACCAGAAAGCAGGCCGGCAGCAACCACATGCTGGAACGTAACTGGGTATACCATTGCTGAAACCGTGCCAGCACCATGGCTCGCCCTCGCATCCTTGCCCGGGCGGATTACCCGGGTGCGCCACGCTTATGAACGCCCCCGGGCAGAGACCGGGGGAATCAGTCTTCCAGTGACAGTTTGTCCATCCCCGGCAGTGGCGGCAAATCTTTCCGGGTGGCACTGGCAAAGCGCGGCTTTTCCAGCTGGACCGTCAACCCCTGCAGGGTTTCCAGTGGCGCCTTGGTCGCCACCAGATTCGCCAGCCACACCGGCACGCTGCCGCCCGGATCCACGAAGGTTTCAAACTGCACCCGCACCCAACCATCGTCCATGGGAGTAATGATGAACTGGTTATCCAGCGCGGGAATACGTACGAAGCCATCCTGCTTTCCCAGCACGCCTTCGGCATTCACGCTGTGCAGGGTGATCGAGCCGGTGTCCTGGTTCTGGCTCAGCGTATTGGCCAGCACCACATCCCGATCCGACACCGGCCAGATACCGTGAAAGCGCATGTGAATTTCTTCACGGCTTTCCACCGACAGCCGCTTGGCGCCCTGGTTCTGGAAGATCCACTCCGGGAAGGTGTCCACGGCGGTAATCACCGCCAACACCGAGGTGGCGGATGCCTTCACTTCGACAATGCCCTTGAAGGCTTTTACCGGGCTATTGGAAACATCGCGCACATACGTGGTCACATCGCCCCGGGCCTCACCCTCATGATTGGTTTTCCAGTTTGCCGCCCAGGCCGGATTCACCAGCACCAGAGGGGCCAACAACAATGCCACAAACATCGCTCGCAATGGTCTTCTCCTTACTCTTGTTTTCAACAGGAATACAACATCCAAAACGCTGGCCGCAGTATGCTGCCCGCGCACAGGGAAGCAACCGCCAGCCGGGGGATTGGCCCCAATTACCGGCGTTGCCGAGGGCAATTCAAGGCGGATATTTTTCTCACTCTGGCTGATGGCTCTGCGGCAGATCCATGCCTTTCAATTCCGGGTAACGCTTCAGGGCCTGGTCCAGCTTAGCATTCTGGTAGGTCTCGTTGCTGGCCATCTCACGTAGCCCCTGCAGGGTTTCCTGGGGCGCCTTGTGGGAAATCACGTTTGCCACCGAGGACACATTGCCGCCCGGATCGATAAAGGTTTCGAATTCGATGCGTGTCCAACCGTTATCCAGCGGCGTCAGCACAAACTGATCTTCCAGCGCCGCAACCCGCACATAACCCTCGTGCTCCGGCTCGCCATCCACGGCATGGGAGGCCAGGGTAATGGCACCGGTTTCCTCATTCTGGGTGGTCTGGGTTTGGATCAGGGCATCACGATCCTTGGCCGGCCAGATGCCCTTGAAACGGATATAGGCCTGGTCGTTATCGCGTAACTCCAGTGACTGGCACTGATACAACCAGTCCGCGCAGGCACTGCTATCCGCCATCACCGCCAGTACACTCAGTACCGGCGCTTGCACTTCGGTGACACCCCGGAACGCTTTCACCGGGCTGTCTTTCATGGCTTTATCGTAGGTATTGATGTCCGTGCGGGCCTTGCCTTCATTCACGGTTTCCCAGTCTGCCGCCATGGAACCGGCGGATAACATCAAGGTCACGGCCAATGCTGATACGCGTACCGGGCGGGTCCATCCTGTCACTTTGCTCATGGTCTCTCCTTGTTGCCCTGAGGCTGCTTTAGCGTTGCATCATCATGAAATCGCAACACTTTCTTATCACGGTGGCTGTTAGGACCATGGAACAGCACTGGTATCTCCCCACGCGATGGCTATATCATGCATTTTTTACAACTTGCGACAGGCAGAACGGGTCACGTGAAATCGCTTCTGCTTGGCGCCATCTGGCTGTACCAGAAGGTGCTGAGCCCCTGGATAGGCAATCAATGCCGCTTCTACCCCACCTGCTCGGAATACGCCCGGCAGGCGGTAGTTGCCCATGGCAGCCTGCGCGGCAGCGCACTGGCGGCGAAGCGACTGTGCAAGTGTCACCCCTGGCACCCGGGCGGTTTTGACTATGTGCCCGGCACCGAACCCGACCCGGAACAGCACCAATGCACACCGTCATGCGGTGAACACAGCGGGGGGACATCACCATGATCCCCGCCATGCTGAACCGCTACCATCGCGGCCTGTCACTGTCTCTGGTACTCGGCCTGTTCTGTGCCCAGCTGCTGCTGGCATGGCACGCCCCGGCCCACATCGACGCAGGCCAACACAGCCCCGCCAAGGAGCTGCTGGCTTCCGCTGATTGCCAGGTGTGTACCCACGGCCATGGCATGCTGGCACTGCCCAGCGATTACAGTACTCCGGTCACAAAACGCACCGAACCCGTTCCGCTCGCGCCCGCCACCACCGTGGTGCTCCGCAGCAAGCGCAATCCCTACCCGCCCCGCGGCCCCCCTGTCTCTGCCTGACTCCCGTTACTGATCACTGATCATACTGGCGCATCGCCTTTTGCCCCCTCTCCATGAGAGCCGGGCCTGCTGCGCCTGCCTGCGATCAGCAACAAACGTGTTTCCGGCACGAGTCCGGCCAGCCGCTTTCTTTTCGGCTGCGCCCTTTTACTCGTGCCCTCATTCATGCCCTGCATGAACGCTAGAGACAGAGGTAGTTATGATATTTCGACGCCAGACCCTGACCGGGTGCGTCGCCGTGGCCCTGTTGGCGCCCACGGCAGTATTGGCCGACGCTGAAAACAACAGCGCAGCCGCAGACCAGGCTCACGAGCTAAAACAAGTGGACGTGTCCGCCCTGCCGCTGGGCAGTGACAGCCCCAGCACGCCCTATTCGGTGATGGATCAGCAAACCCTCACCCAGAAGAGCCAGAACACCCTTGGGGAAACCCTGAAAGACCAACCCGGTGTCCACAGTGACACCTTTGGTGGCGGCGCCAGCCGGCCAGTCATTCGCGGCCAGGGCGGTCCTCGTGTGGGGGTGCTTAACGATGGCTCCCAGGTCCTGGATGCCTCCAGTATTTCCCCGGATCACGCGGTCACAGTGGACCCCCTGCTGGCGCGCCAGATCGAAGTCCTGCGCGGACCGTCCACCCTGCTCTATGGCAGCGGTGCCAGCGGCGGTGTTGTCAACGTGCTCGACACCCGCATCCCCACCCAGCGCCCCCGCGAAGAGGTGGAAGGTTTCGTGGCAGCCCGGGCCAATACCGTGGCCGATGAGAACGCCACTGCCGCCGGCCTCACCTTCTCCGCCACCGACAATCTGGTGTTCCGGGTGGAAGGCAGCCGCCGCGATGCGGACGACTACGAAGTGAATGGCTTCGAAGAACTCACCGTGCCCGGCACCTATGCGGAAAGCGACAACGGCAGCATTGGCGCCTCCTGGATCGGTGATCAGGGCTACTTCGGCATGGCCTACAGCTATCGTCGCGACAACTATGGCCTGCCCGGTCACAGCCACGAATTCGAGGAGTGCCAGTCCAGCGGCACCAGCCTGGATTGCCCCACCGGCGGCCATAATCACGACCACGACCATGGCGAGATCGTCCCCTATGTGGACCTGGCCAGCCGCCGGGTAGATGCCCGCGGCGAATACCGCGAACCGTTCGCCGGGGTCACCGCCATTCGCTTCCGTGGCAATCACACCGATTATCGCCACCACGAGATTGAGGAAGGCGCCATCGGCAGCACCTTCACCAACAAGGGCGGCGATGCGCGGCTGGAAGTGGAACATAAACCGCTGGGGAACTGGCGCGGCGTGGTGGGCCTGCAGTACACCCAGTTCGACTTCAGCTCATTGGGTGGCGAAGCCTTCGTCCCGAAGACAGAAACCGAATCCATTGCCGTCTTTGCGGTAGAAGAATATGTCCTCAACGAGCAATGGTCCTTCGAATTGGGGGCCCGCCAAGAGCACCTGACGCAGACACCGGACCAACGCAACGGCCAGCCGCTTGCCAAAGTCACCGCCGACAACGCGTCTTTCTCGGGCGCAGCCAACTGGGCCTTTGTGCCCGGTTATGAACTGGTGCTGTCCGTGGGCCACTCTGGCCGCGCACCCAGCGCCCAGGAGCTCTATGCAGAAGGCGTCCACCTGGCCACCAATACCTACGAATGCGGCTTGCTCAGCGACTGCGGTGGTGGGCAGCGCGATCTGGATGACGAAGTCAGCCTCAACGCCAACCTGAACCTGCGCAAGACCCAGGGCGACTGGTTGTTTGATCTGGGCATTTTCGAAAACCGCATCAACAATTACATCTATGCCCGCACCCTCGACCAGATCGAAGACTTCCGTCTGATCAAGTACAGCCAGCGTGACGCCACCTTCACCGGTGCCGAAGCCTCGGTGAGCTACTACGGTATCGACCCGGTGGGCATCACGGTCTTTGGTGATACGGTGCGCGCCACCTTCGATGATGGCGGCTATCTGCCCCGCATTCCCGCCAAGCGGCTGGGCACTCGCCTCAACAGCTACCTGGGCAACTTCGACGGCGAACTGGAGTTCTACCGCAGCTTCGCCCAGGACCAGATCTCAGGCTTTGAGGAAACCACCCCGTCCTACGACATGGTCAACGCGACCCTCAGCTACCGGCTACGTGGCGACCAGCGCTACACCTTCTATGTGCGCGGTAACAACCTGCTGGGCGAAGAGGTATTCAACCACTCTTCCTTCCTCGCCAGCACCGTGCCGGAGCCAGGTCGCAATGTCACCGTGGGTACCCGCATTGAATTTTGATAAGCCGCAACGTTAACGGCATTTGTACCGGCGCCTTTACTCCGCCGGGCACAACAACACGAATATGGAGAACACCATGCAACGCATGATGAAAAACCTGAAACAAAACGCAGCCCTGCCCCTGTCTCTGCTTGCCGCCTTCACCATGGCCGGTTGTAACGAAACCGGCACCAGTTCTCTGGGAAGCGCAGAAGACGAACACGACCATGCCCACGAAGCCCACCCCGGCCGCCTGGTTATCGCCTCACGGGATGGCGCCGGCGACCAGCTCTACGTCTATGACCTGGAAGAGAGCGCCCTGCTGCCCGGCAACCTGGCTCTGGATAATGCTCCCAGTGCGCTCTACACCAGCCCAGGCAAGCGCTTCGTGCTCGCCCCGCAACGGGACGCCAACCAAGTACAGATCATCGATGGCGGGCTCTATCAACACGACGACCACGTGGACGAAGTCAGCCCGTCCCTCACTGGCACTTTGAACGGCCCGGCCCCCACCCACTACCGCGTCCATGGCGAGCAAGCAGCCCTGTTCTATGATGGTGACGCCGGCAATGCCATCATGGCCGAGGTTGAGCTTCTCACCGATGATTCACTGGAAACTGCCAGCAGCGTCGCCAGCCAGACCCTGGCCAGCGCCCATCACGGTGTCGCCGAACCCCGTGGCGATGTACTGCTCGCCACCTTCCGCACCGCCGCCAGCGGCCTGCCGGAAAAAGTCGACATCTAT
>NZ_LWFX01001148.1:0-2390 GCF_001635175.1 Alcanivorax sp. HI0083
ACAAAGACGCTGGTGGAGAGGGCGTCGGCATCAATGCTGTTGTCACACAACACGGTCACGCTGGCCAGCCCATCGATGCTTTTTCCGGTTTTCGGCGACAGGATGTGGTGAATGCGGCGGCCGTCCTGGATGAAGTAACGCTGATAATCCCCTGAGGTGGACATGGCCAGGTCGGCCATGGGTAGCCTCATGGCGATGTCCTGTTTGCTGCGTGGATGTTGAATTCCCACTTCCCACGGGCGACCCCGATGATCCCCCAGTACATAGCTGTCCCCGCCCAGTGACAGGTAGGCGTGCTCGATGCCCGCCTCTTTCAACAAGGCGATGCCCTGATCAATCGCGTACCCCTTGGCGATGCCGCCCAGGTCAATACGGGTGCCGGGGTCACGGAAGCGGACCTTGTCCGGTGCGGTCAGTTCAATGCGGTCGGCACCGATATGCTGACTCGCGGCGGCCAGCTCGGTATCGTCCGGCGCCTTGCCATCGCGGTAATCGTACAGGTGCCCGGCACTGGCAAAGGTAATATCGAAGGCGCCATCGGTGAGTTGGTAGTAATCCAGAGAGCGCGCCAGCAGCTGATAAAATTCCACGCTGATGGTTTGTGTTGTCTCGCCGGCATGGGCGTTGACCCGGGCCAGTTCGCTGCTTTCGACCCAGGGCGACAGCAAGGCATTCAAGCGCGCCATTTCTTCTTCCAGCGCGTCGAACAAGAGCGCCGCATCCTGCTCGGACCACAGCGTGACGCTGGCCCGGGTGCCCATTACATCCCAATCCTGTTGTTGCCAGCGCGCCTGTGCCGGCATGGCCAGCAGGAGCAGGGCAGGTGTGATCAATGTGATCAGGCGGGCAGCGGGGAGCAGCGAAACCATGGCAGTCGTCTTCAGGTTGTCAGCAAAGGAGGGTGACAGCAGTGTACCTGCCGGGGCCGCCCTGTGCTGCCCCGACAGGTGGGCTCATGCTGGCGGCGGGAAAACCGGACCGCTGACGATGGGGTTGAAGGCGGCCAGTTTGTCCAGCGAAGCGGCGTTGCCCAGGCTGTGATTGGGGAAGCGGGCGCTGAATTCGCCCAGCTCACCGTGCAGGGCCATGTAGTTCAGCCACACGGTTTCCGCCAGCAGGTTCACGTTGTTGGCTGCCGGGGTGCCGGCGGTTTCCACCGAGGCATCGCTGCGCATCCAGCCCAGTTGCTGATGGTTTTCGGCGCTGGCGCCGTTGGTGTTCAGGGTCGGGCGACCGTTGGGGTTGTAGACCAGAAAGAACGAGGCGGCGGTGGAGGAATTGTCACCGGTCCACTCGCCTTTGCCGCGGCCGTTGGCGGAGTCATCAATGCGCCCGTTGCTGGACACGGAGCCATCGCTGAATACGTACATCATCAGCGGCATGTTGCGGCGGCGGGCGTATTCCAGGCAGGCGCCCATGCAGCGCCCGGCGCGCAGGTCCCGTTGTTCGCCGGTGCCCCGTTCGCCGGTGTGGTAATCGAAGCCGCCCATGGAAATACAGCCGGCGCCGGCGTAGCCGTTGACCACCAGCTTCATGATGGAGGCGGTTTTTTCGAACTCCCGATCATTCAACTCTGACTCGGAAAAGATGCTGAGGATGTCCGTGTCCTCACGAATATTCAGGGCAGAGGGATTGCCATAGCGGTCGGTAATATCGGCGGCTTCCACATAGCCGCAACGCAGCAAGTCGCGCAAATTAGCGCGGCGGTTGGCGTCGCTGAGGCCGCTATTGATACGATCGATGCGCTTGTGGCTGATGCGAGCAATGGATTCCATCACCGACACGGCATCGTCCTTGGACAGCATTCCCACCAGCTTGCCGGTGTCCACCAGGCCGGTCACGTCGGTGCCTCGGTCCACCTTGGTGGGGCGGGCGGAGGCGATGATGGAACCGTCCGGCGACATGGAGTTACCGCCGGACAATGAGCTGCGAGACCCGATCAGCGACAGCAGTTCGCCATCGGCGCCGGCATTGAAAATGCCGTACATGGGGTTGTGGGGATTATTGGCCGTGTCGTTTTCGGAGCGCGCAGGAATCACGCAGCCATTCACGTTGCCCATGGCGCCGGGGGCTCTTTCCTGGATGCCGCGCAGGAAGGGCGAGTCACTGTGAAAGGCCAGCCCCAGGTCGGTGTTGACTACGCCGGGGTTATTGTTGGGCGCCATATCGCCTGGCAGGCCCAGTTTCGAGTAGCCGGCACTGCTGAGAAAATCCAGTTGCCCGCCCTGGCCGCCCACCAGCACATTGGAGCCGGCAATATTGGCGCCGCCGGCCAGGTCGAAACAGATGAACGGAATCTTGCCGGCGCCGGCACCTAGGATGCCGCAGTCGGTCTTGATGGTTTCCAGGTCGCCCTGCAGGGCAGCCATGGCCTCGCGGGGATTACTGAA
>NZ_LWFX01001149.1:0-4992 GCF_001635175.1 Alcanivorax sp. HI0083
CAGGCAGAACAAACGTCCAGGTCCATGGCGCCACCCTTGGTGGAACGGGACTCGATAACGTTGCCACAGCTACAGGAATAGGTCGCTGTCTGGTAATCGGGATGAATCTCTGGTTTCATTGCTAAGCTCCATTTTGTGTCGCTACCGGCCTCTACGACAGGCACCACACGGCTTGCGCCTGGGAAAAAGAAGGCGAATCATAACAGCTTGTCCCCATTCCGCAAGCGCAAAGCCGCCGCTGGCTCCAGGAAATTCCGTGTCACCGAAAAACACCCTGCAAATTGCCCTGCCCGTGCCCCTGCCCGGGTGTTTTGACTATGTTCTGCACGGCACCGTGGTACCCCCCCGGGGCAGCCGGGTCAAAGTCCCCTTCGGGCGGCGCACCCTGGTCGGCCTCGTACACGGCCACGCCCCCAGCGATTACCCGAAACTCAAGGCCGTGCAAGCGGTACTCGACGACGAACCGGTGATGCCCGACGAGCTCTACCAACTCTGCGAGCGCGCAGCCCGTTATTACCATCACCCGCTGGGCGAAGTACTCAATTACGCCCTGCCCACCCTGTTACGCCAGGGCAATGAGGCCCAGGCCAGCCTGGAAAAACGCTGGCAGATCACCGAACGCGGGCAACACGTCAGCGACGACCAAGTCAGCCGCGCCCCCCGCCAGCGGGACGCCCTGCACACCCTACGTGACCACCCGAAGGGGCTGAGCAGCGCCATGCTGGCGGCGCTGGAGGTAAGCCCACCCGCCTTGGCCAGCCTGCGCGACAAGGGCTGGGCCGAGCAAATCCAGGTAGACACCCGACCAGACGTAACCAAAGAGACCCTGGCCCAGGCCCCACTGGCAGCCAACGCCGAGCAACGCGCCGCCATTCAGGCGATTCAGGACGCTGACAGCTTCACCCCTTTCCTGCTCGACGGCATCACCGGCAGCGGCAAAACCGAAGTCTATCTGCAAGTNATGGCGCCACTGCTGGCCGCCGGCAAGCAAGTCATGGNGCTGGTGCCAGAAATCGGTCTGACCCCGCAAACCGTGCAACGCTTCAAGCAGCGCTTTGCCGTCCCGGTGGTCACCCTGCATTCCGGGCTCACCGACCGGGAACGGCTGGACAACTGGCTGGCGGCCCGGGAGGGCCAGGCGCGCATCATCATTGGCACCCGCTCCGCCATCTTTACCCCCATGCTCAATCCCGCCCTGATCATCGTGGACGAAGCCCACGATAGCTCCCTGAAACAGCAGGACGGCTTTCGCTACCACGCCCGGGATCTGGCCACCTGGCGCGCCCAGCAGCTGGGCATCCCGGTGGTTCTGGGCAGCGCCACCCCGGCCCTGGAAACCTTGCATCTGGCCCGGGAAGGCCGATTCCAGTGGCTCAGGCTGTCACAACGGGCCACCGATCAGAGCCGCCCGCCCATCGAAATCGTCGATGCCCGGCTGGCCGCTCCCGGCAACCCGCTACTGCCGCTGTCGCTGCAGGCGCTGAAACAATGCGTGGAGGCCGGCAATCAGGGACTGGTGTTCATCAACCGGCGCGGCTACGCGCCGATGATTCTCTGCCACGACTGCGGCTGGCAGGCGGAATGCAAACGCTGCGACAGCTTTCTCACCTGGCATCGCAGCGACCGCGCCCTGCGCTGTCATCACTGCGGTTACCAACAGCGCGTCCCCAGCCGCTGCCCGGACTGCGGCTCCAGCGCCATCCAGGAAGCCGGCAGCGGCACCGAAAAGCTCACTGAGCTACTGGAACAATCCCTCCCCGTGCCGGTAATCCGCATCGACCGGGATGCCACCCGGCGAAAAGGCGCCCTCGATGCACATCTGGCGCAGATCCAGAAAGGCGAACCCGCCGTCATGGTCGGCACCCAGATGCTGGCCAAGGGGCACCACTTCCCCAAACTGACACTGGTCGTGATTCTGGACATGGACGCAGGCTTTCTCAGCGCCGACTTCCGCGGCCCGGAGCAAGCCGCCCAGCTGTTATTGCAGGTGGCCGGGCGCAGCGGCCGCGAAGGCCAGGGCCGAGTCATCCTGCAAAGCCGCCACCCGGACCACCACCTGCTGCAACTGGCCGCCAGTGGCGACTATCCGCAACTGGCCACCACGTTGCTGGAAGAACGACAGATGGCCGGCCTGCCCCCCCATGGCCACCTGGCCCTGTTCCGCTGCGAAGCCATGGCCATGGGCACCGCCATGAACTTCCTGCAGCAGCTCAGCACCATTACCGTGCCGCCGGATGTCCATATTCTTGGCCCAATTCCAGCCCCCATGGAAAAACGCGCCGGCCGCTTCCGTACCCAGTTACTGCTGCAATGCGCCCAGCGCGCGCCCCTGCACCAGGCCCTGAACCTGTTACTGGAGCAGGCCCGCAAGCTCCCCGAAGGCCGCCAGTGCCGCTGGCACCTGGATGTGGATCCGATCGACATGCTGTGACAACGCCACACGTAGCACGCGACATGCACCACGCCGGAGCCCCGCATGGTGCGTGTTGCGTGAAGCGTGCTGCGAATCCTCGCCTTTTCCCGTACAATCGCCGGCCAGTCAAACGGCCCAGAGCCCTCCACAAAAGAATGTCATGAAAGAACGCCTGATATCCCTCATTGAAAGCGCCCTGGACACCCTGATCGACGACGGCACCCTGCCCGCCGACGCCAAGCGTCCGGTGCAAATCGACCGCACCAGGGACAAGAGCCACGGCGACTTTGCCACCAACATCGCGCTGATGCTGGCCAAACCCGCCGGCATGAAGCCCCGCGACCTGGCAGAAAAGCTGATTGCCGCCCTGCCCAGCGACAGCGCCGTGGCCAAGGTGGACATTGCCGGGCCCGGTTTTATCAATTTCTTCCAGGCGGACGACTGGCTCACCGGCTTGCTGGAGTCCGCCCTGGCCGACGACTTTCTCGGCATTGACCGGCCACAGCAGCCCCAGACCGTGGTGGTGGACTACTCCTCCCCCAACCTGGCCAAGGAAATGCACGTGGGCCACCTGCGCTCCACCATCATCGGCGACGCGGTGGTGCGCACCCTGGAGTTTCTCGGCCACACCGTGATCCGCCAGAACCACGTGGGCGACTGGGGCACCCAGTTCGGCATGCTGCTGGCGTATCTGGAAGAACAGAAAGCCGAAGAAGGCGAGCGCGAGCTAAGCCGCGAGCTGGCCAACCTGGAAACCTTTTACCGGGCCGCCAAACAACGCTTCGACGAATCCGACACCTTCGCCGACCGCGCCCGCGCCCTGGTGGTAAAACTGCAGTCCGGCGACGATTACTGCCTGAACCTGTGGGCAGAATTCAACCAGGTATCCCTGAGCCACTGCCAGGCCATCTACGATCGCCTCGGCGTCAGCCTGACCCCATCGGACGTGCGCGGCGAAAGCGCCTACAACGATGACCTGGCCCAGGTCGTCGCTGACCTGGACAGCAAAGGCCTGCTCAGTGAAAGCCAGGGCGCCCAGTGCGTCTTCATGGACGCCTTCAAAAACAAGGAAGGCGAACCACTACCCGTTATTGTGCGCAAAGCCGACGGCGGTTATCTCTACGCCACCAGCGACCTGGCCGCCCTGCGTTACCGCGCCGGCACCCTGCAGGCCGATCGCATGCTGTACTTTGTGGACCAGCGCCAGGCACTGCATTTCCAGCAAATGTTTACCCTGGCAAAGCTGGCCGGGTTTGTCCCCGAACAGACCGAACTGGCACACATGGGCTTTGGCACCATGAACGGCCCGGATGGCCGCCCGTTCAAGACCCGCGACGGCGGCACCGTCAAACTCATCGACTTGCTTGATGAAGCCGAAGAGCGCGCCTACGCGCTGGTGAAAGAAAAGAACCCGCAGCTGGACGAGGACGCACTACGCACCATCGCCCGCTCGGTGGGCATCGGCGCAGTGAAATACGCTGACCTCTCGAAAAACCGCAGCAGCGACTACATCTTCAACTTCGAACAGATGCTCAGTTTTGAAGGCAACACCGCGCCTTACCTGCTGTACGCCTACACCCGCGTGGCCAGCGTATTCCGCAAGGCCGAACTGGACATGGCCAGCGTGAGCGGTGACTTCCTGCTTAACGAAGCAGCAGAACAGGCCCTCGCCGCACGGCTGGTGCAATTTGCGGAAGTCCTCCAGAGCGTGGCAGACAAGGGCCAGCCGCACCTGCTCAGCGCTTACCTGTATGATGTGGCCGGGCTGTTTTCCAGCTTCTACGAGCACTGCCCGATTCTCAGCAGTGAAGACGAGGGCATCCGTAACAGCCGCCTGAAGCTGGCCGCCCTCACCGCCCGCACCCTCAAACACGGCATGGAACTGCTGGGCCTGAGCCCACTGGAGCGCATGTAATGGCGAAGAACACCCGGCGCGGCGCCAGCCGCGGCCCCGCCCGCAAGAAGCAACCCCAGCGCCAGGTACCCGGCTGGGTCTGGCTGTTTACCGGCCTCATGGTCGGCCTGTTTGTGGCCTTCCTGTTCCATCTGGGCAAGACCCAGATGGCACAGGGTGACAGCAAACCGGTGGCCAGCAGCAACGACAAACTGGCTCAGGCCAAGCCCGAACCGAAACCGGAACCCAAGAACGAACCCGGAGAGGATTCACCCCAGTTCGATTTCTATGCAGTGCTGCCGAAGATGGAAGTGATCGTGCCGCAGAACGAAACCGACAACGGCACAGGCACCACCCGCAAACCGGACACCAGCAAACCGGCCAATACCCGCAAGCCGGAAACCAACACCCGCAACAACGAAAAATACCTGTTGCAGGCGGGCAGTTTCCGTCGCAACGAAGATGCGGACCGCCGCCGGGCCGAACTGATCCTTAAAGGCTTCGAGGCCAGCATCCAGTCAGTCAATCTGGACAGCGGCGACAGCTGGCACCGGGTCATGATCGGCCCCTACAACAACCTCAACGCCATGCACCGCGCCCAGGACCAACTGGCCGGCAACGGCATCGAGACCCTGCCGATCAAGATGAAAAAATAAAACGCCTGATGCATAACGCCCAATGCCGG